>JAEUIF010000111.1 GCA_016795185.1 Planctomycetia bacterium
GTCAAACCGCCACCCGTACTGCGGATTGCTTGGTCGCGGTGCTGAACGCGGTGGCGCCGCCGGTGCCGAAGCCAGCAATGTTTCGGATCGCGGCGAAACCTGGTGTCAACGGATTCTCAACACTTTGGCTGGACTGGGTCCCGTCCCAGGCCCGGAAAGTCAGAGTGAACGTGCCGGTAACATTGGCATTAGGAACGAAGCGGACACGCGCCGTCGGCGGCAGCAACACGGCGTTGCTCGCCGAAATCGTCCCCGCCGGGAAGTTAATCCAGGTGCTGCCGCCGTCGTTCGAGAATTGCCACTGTCCCTGGGCCGTGCCAGTTGCGCCGATGATCGCGATGCCCTTGGGGTCGCCGTCTACGTCGCTGATGGTGGTGAACGCCGACACGGCGTCGCCGTTGTTAGTCGCGGGATTCGGCGGAATCTTCGTCAGGGCCTTGGAAGCCGACAGCACCGGCGCGTCATTGACCGCGTTGATGACCAGGGTCAGGGTTTTCAAACTGTCGGCGACGGTGGTCGGGTTAGTGAAGTCGATGCTGAACGCGGTCTTGCCGCTTTCCGTCAGTGTGTTCAGATTGACAACGCCGTTCAGGGTGCCGACCGTGCGGTCCCACGCCACCAGGGTAACGGTCGCCGTGCCGTTAAAGTTCTTCGCCGGGACGAAGCGCAAGCGGACATTCGCCGGCAACAACCGGGCCGCGGCGAGCGACGGCGACCCCAGATTGACGAAGGTGCCGGTCGCGGTGTTGAAGAACTGCCAGGTCCCGTTGCCGGTGACGCCGATGATGGCCACGCCGGTCGTGGCGGCCGTTTCGGTGCCTGAACCCACGTCGCTGACCGTGACGAAGGTAGTCAGTCCCGTGGTGGGCGTGTTGAAGGTCGTATCCTCGTTGATGGCCGTGAAATTCGCGTTGTTCACAGTCAGAGTCGGCTTGCTATTGACTAGCACGTTAGCTACCTGGGTCCCCGTGCTATAGGGCCGGATGCCGCCGGTCGTGCCGATTGCGGTGAACTCTCCTTCCGCAACTGTTTTGCCTGACACAACCGTACCGATGTTCGTCTGGTCCCAGGCCCGGTAGGTGATGGTCGGCTTGACCGAGGTCGCCGTGGTGGCCGTGAAGTTCGGGTTCGGGACAAAGCGAACCAGGTCTTCTGCCCGCAGATGCAGCGCCAGTGTGGCTGATACGGGGAGCGCCGTCCCCGAACCGAAATCGATCCAGGTACTCGGATCCTCGGCCAGTGCAAATTGCCAGACCCCGGCTGGCACCAGTGGGCTATTGGCTACCACCCTAAAGGTAGGCACCGTTGCGGCGACAATCGCGATGCCTTGCACGGAACCGGGCGTATCGGTGACCGAGTTACCCAGCAAGTCGCCGACCAAGATGCCTGCCGGATCGTTATCGCCCACTGTAACCGGCGGCAACTGGGGCGTGCCGGCCGCCAGCACCGGCGCGACGTTGCGGCCGATGGGCATGGTGACGATCTTCGTGGTCGTGCTGAAGGCACCCGACCCACCGGCCGGGGTGGGGTTCTGCTTGGTTCCCGCACTGCCGGCGGTGTCGTCCCAGGCGCGGAATGTAAAGCCAGCGCTGCCGATGAAGTTGTTGTTCGGCACGAAGCGCAGCTGATCCTGCGGACGCAACGGCAGGGCGTTCGTGGCTGAGACCGCGCCGATGGGGACGAAAACATCGCCATTGATGTCCTGGCCATGGAGTTCGGCCACATGGAACATCCAGACGCCGGCGCCGCTCAGGGCCGTGATGGCAATGCCCTTGGGATCGCCGTCCACGTCGAAGATCAGGGCGTCGGCGAAGGACGCCACACTGAAGGTGACGGTGGTGTTCAGAAGCGCGGTGCCTTCCAGCAGGATGGTAGCGGGCGTACCGGCGATGAAGACCGGGGCGTCGTTCACCGGCAGCACGCTCAGTTGCGCACCCACGGATTCACCGCCGAACGCCGCCGGCGCCAGGGTGGTGTCGAACACACTGCCCGCCGTGCCAACCGTCTGGTCCCAGGCGACGAACGAGAACCCCACCTCGCCGTTGAAGTCCTTGTTCGGCAGGAAGCGGATGCGCGTGGTGGCGTTGGCCACTAGCAGTCGGGCTGCCGATTCCGAGACGCTGCCAAAGTTGAGGAAGGTCGTGCCGTTCAGTGAGTATTGCCAGGTGCCGTTCTGCGTGCCGCTCAGACCGACGATGGCCACGGCCCCGACCGTGCCCTGCACGATGTCGACCAGCAGCGAACTGGGCGGGTTGGCACCCGGGTCTTCGTTGATCGGTGTCAGCACGAACGGATCGGCGACCTCGTAGCGCGTCAGGGCAAAATCGTAGCCGGTCAGCGCGTTCTCGGCGTAACCTGCAGCGAGGATGCGGCCGAGCGAATCGAAGGCCACCGCCGTGCCGAGCGCCGAGGCGACGCCGAAACTGTTCGTGACCTTGCCCGTGGCCTCGATGCCGAAATCTAGGTCGAGCGAGCCATCACTGATGTAACGGGCCAGTGCGAACTGGCTGTCAGAGGACACGGCGCCGGCGAAGGCCGAGCCGACAGCCACGATTTGGTCGTTCAGATCGACCCGTATCGCGGAAATAATGTCGTTCCCACCCCGGAAATCCGTGGTGACGATGCCGCCCGTGCCGAACGAGTTATCGAGGCTGCCGTCCGTCGGATCGAGCATGAGCAGCGCGAAATCCTCTCCCGTCGCGCCCATGTTCGCGAAGCCACCGATGATAATCTGACCGTCAATGAGGAAGCTCACGGCATTGGCGGCATCGTCCAGGCCATTGCCGCTCACGTCTTCAGTGAACCTGCCGTTCGTGCCGAAGGAATTGTCCAGTGCCCCGGTGTCGGTAAGCCGCGCGACGGCAAAGTCATTGTCGTTGCCGTTGAAGGCCGCACCCACGACGACGATGTTGCCGTCGCCGTCGATGCCGACGCCGAAGGCCACGTCGGCGTCGCCCGCGAAATCGATCGTCTGCCGGCCGTCGGAGTCAAAATTGGCGTCGAGGACGCCGGCCGTGGTGTAGCGGGCGACCGCGAAGTCGATGTTGCCGCCGGCGTTGGTCGTGCCGACCGCGACGATGAGCTGATCCGACTGGAGCGCCAGCGCGGTGACGACGTCTTCGGTGCCGCCGAAATCGGTGATGACGATGCCGCCCGAACCGAACGTGGCGTCGAGGGTGCCGTTCGTGTTGAAGCGCAGCAGCAGGAAGTCGCCGTCACCAGCGGT
>JAEUIF010000139.1 GCA_016795185.1 Planctomycetia bacterium
CCGTCCGAGAGCTTGCGCTTCAAATCCGGACGGCCAGTGATGACGATGCGGCGCAAGAAATCCTCGCTGACGAGTGCCAGGAACGCCGACTGATTCACCGCGCCGGCGGGACTATCCTTGCCCTTGCCCTGGTCGCCGTGACAGCCAGCGCACGCTTTGGCGAACAGGATTTCGCCCCGGTCCCGATTGCCGGGCTTCGTTTCCTCCCGCAAGGACTGCACCTGGGCGGGGTCGGCCTGCTTCCAGCCGCGCAGGCCTTTCACGACGATGCCGACCTGCTTCGCCGTCAACGGGCCGCCGCGCTGGTCGCCGAAGGCCGGCATCAGCGTGCCGTGCCGTCCGCCGTCGATAACGTCTTTCAGCTGCTCATCCGAGGTGAGGGCCAGGAACAGCGGCTCGTTCAGGGGCGGCGCGGGGCCTTGCGTGCCGTC
Organism: Planctomycetia bacterium; assembly: GCA_016795185.1. GTDB lineage: Bacteria > Planctomycetota > Planctomycetia > Gemmatales > Gemmataceae > JAGVLI01. The sequence continues at coordinate 432 of JAEUIF010000139.1, forward strand.
CTGGCCGTGGCAGCCGGCGCAGTGCGTGGCGAACAATTTCGAGAAGTCCGTCACGTCCTGCGGCAAGACGTGCCGATGGTTCGGGTCGGGCGCGCCGCAGCCGGCGAGCAGCAAGAACAACCATGCGGCGAACCGCGGGCGCAAAGTCCGAGCGAGCCGGGGGCGTGCGCCCTCGGAGTACCGCGCCGGCGAAGCGCTCTTCGACTCCGTCCGCTCACGCGGGCGGCTCGCTGGGAAGCACGCCGGGCGCTTCCAGCGTGGCTTTGCGCTGCTTGACATACACCATCTCCGACCGCTCAACCACGATGCCCGCCGTGATGCCGAAGACGAACTGCGACAGGATGAACCACGGCCAGGAGACGTGGTCCGCCAGCACCGGATTGACCACGCCCATCATGCTGTAGCAGATGCCGCTCCAGACGAGCGGCATCACCACTCCGCCCCAGAAGACCGGCCGGTCGCCCGGCAGCGCCGGCCCCAGCACGCCGTAAATCAGGCCGCTGGCCAACGACATGACCGCGTGAATGACGATGCCCACGCCCAGCGCCAAAGGGCTGAACTGCTTCAGGGATTCTTCCGGCATGTCGCCGTAACGCAGGAAGACCATGCCCGCCAGCAGGTTGATCGGATACCAGATGCCCTTGCCGCTGAGGACGCCGTAGAGCAACGCCGGAATCGGCATCACCAGTCCGCCCGCGATGCCGCCCTTGATCCCCGCCGACAGCGGATGAATCTTCTCCGGAATCCGCATGCGGTGGCCGGGCAAGCCGGGCCGCATGGCTTCCACGGGTTGCGCCGCCGGCTGGACCGGCGGCGGGCGCTGCTCGGCCGGCACGCGCTCCTCGCCCATGTCGCCGACGCCGGTTTCCAGCTGCCGTAGCCAGCCGATGCCGCCGACCAGCGCCACGACCGCCCCCACGACACTGAAGGCCCAGTACAGCAGCACCCCCGAGAACAGCAGGGTGATGCCCGCGGCCAGCACCATCGGCCAGGGCGTCGGCGCGGGCATGTGGACCGGCGCGCCGGTCGGACTGCCCGGAGTCGGTTCGGTTTCGCTCATCGTCCCACCAGGTAAACCACGATGAACACCACCACCCAGACGGCGTCCACGAAATGCCAGTACCACGACACCAGCTCGGCGCTGTTCTCCAGCTTCGCGGTCATCCGGCCGCGCGACAGGCCGAGCATCGTCGACAGCATCACCACGCCGAGGGTGACGTGAAACGCATGGAAGCCCACCAGCGTGAAGTAGGCCGAGCCGAAGATGCTGCGCGACAGCGTCAGGCCGTGCTCGAAGATCAGCTCGTGCCATTCCTTGGCGGTGCCGACCAGGAACAGCGCGCCCAGCACCACGGTCGCTGCCAGCCATTTCCGAAAAGCGGCCACATCGCCTGGCAACGCTCCCAGCGCCTTGTGAACGGTCCAGCTGCTGGTGAACAGGCACAGCGAGCTGAGCATCACCAGCGGCAGCCGCAGCAACGCGCGGGCATCGGGCCGAATGCGCTCGATGTAGATCAGATAGGTGACGATCAGCGTCGAGAAAAACGCCACTTCCGTGACCAGGAAGCAGAGCATGCCGACTTTCGACGGCGGCAGCGGAAACTCGTGTCCGGTGACGGGGCCGTGATGCGCGACGGCAGCCCCGGCGCTCTCGGCCGGCTTCGCGCCTTCGCCCGCAGGTTGTTCGGCGTCACTCATGGCACTACTCGCT
>JAEUIF010000159.1 GCA_016795185.1 Planctomycetia bacterium
CCGCATCTGGACATCAAGCCCTACGCGGTCACGCGCTTCTGATTCTTGGTTCGTAGTTCCGCCTTCAGGCGGCGAGTCGCTCGCCGCCTGAAGGCGGAACTACGAACCAGAACGCCCGACAGCCAATCCATCACCCCCGCCCATCCGTCTATACCATGACCGCCCACCAAACCTCCGTGGCTCCTTCCAGGAGAACAACCATGCGTCTCACCGGCCATCTGCTGCTCGCCGTCGTGCTGTGCGTGCAACCTGTCGTGCTCCAGGCCCAGAACAACGCGGTCACCGCGACCTCGCCGACCGGCAAGATGCTGGCGGTAGGCGACAAGGACACGATCCGCCTGGTGGATGCGGCCACTCAGAAGGACGTGGCGGCGATGAAGGCCCACATCGGCGCGGTGACGGCCCTGGCCTTCTCCCCGGACGGCAAGCTGCTGGCTTCCGGCGGCGACGACAAGACCATTTGCCTCTGGTCGGCGGACACCGGCAAGCAACTGCGCAAGTTCGCGGGCCACCAGGCCGGCATCGCCGCCGTGAGCTTTTCGGCGGACGGCGCCACTCTGACCACCCGCGACAACAATCAGAAGACGCACGTCTGGGAACTAGCCACGGGCAAGCAACTGCAATGAGCAGATTCCATGAAGCGTCGGCCTTGACGACCCCGGCCGGTGGGACATAAGATAAGTGCCGTACCACCCACTGCCGAAGTGGCGGAATTGGCAGACGCGCTAGGTTCAGGACCTAGTGACCGTTAAGGTCGTCCCGGTTCAAGTCCGGGCTTCGGCACTCCAGACAGGGCAAGGAGTTACGTCAATGGCGTGACCCTTGCCCTTCTGCACTTCCGGAGCCGCTGGTAAAATCCTGGTAAAGTAATTGTCCTGACATTGAGTTGATGCTGCGGAGGGCCGACGCATGGCGTCTCTGCAAGAGCGGAACGGCAGCTGGCGCGTTTTGTTCTGCTACCACGGCAAGCTGCACTCCTTTACCCTTGGTAAAGTCGAAAAGGACGAAGCCGAGAACAAGGCCCAGCAGATCGAGTACCTGCTGATGCGCCTGAAGCAGAAATTGCTCGTGCTGCCCGACGGCATCGATATCGTCACCTTCGTCGAACACGACGGCAAGCCGCCCGATCTGGGACCGACACTCCCCGACGCTCCGCGCCAGACCGTCACCGTGGGCCACCTACGTGACCGTTACCTGGCCACCTACGCCAACGGCACCATCGAGGCCAGCAGCCTCGACACCTGTAAGCTGCACCTGGCCCACTTCTGCCGGACCTTCGGCGATGCCTTTCCTCTGACCGAGCTGTCGCTCGTTAAACTTCAGGACTACGTCAACGTCCGTGCCAAGGCCAAGATCGCACCGGCGACCATCCGTAAAGAGATCGCCACGCTACGAGCCGCCTGGAATTGGGGCGGCGCGATGGACCTCACGACCGGCAACTTCCCGTCCAAGGGTCTGCGCTATCCGAAGGCCGAGGAGAAGCCGCCGTTCATGACGATGGCCGAGATCGAGCGACAGGTCCTGGCCGGCGGCGATGCCGATTCACTCTGGGAATGCCTATACCTGACCGCGGCGGAGGTCACCGAACTCCTGGCCCACGTCCAAAAGAAGGCCACGCACCCCTGGATTTATCCGTTGTTCTGCTTCGCCGCCCACACGGGCGCTCGACGGTCTGAGTTGATGCGTGCTTTGGTCGCTGACGTGGACCTTGCCGGCAGCTTCGTGATCGTGCGGGAGAAGAAGCGGAACCGCAGCCAAAGAACAACCCGACGGGTGCCGCTGACACCGTTTCTGCGCGACGTGCTGAAGGACTGGCTGACAGTCCACCCTGGCGGCTCTGCACTGTTCTGCCACACCGGCGAGGTGATGCGGAGCAAGAAGCGCAGTCGGACCACCGGGCACCAAAGTGGGAAGCTGCGCACAACGTCGCTCCAGGGCCGCCTGGCCTCCGTCACCAAACGACAGCAGCCCGATCTGTCTGCCCTGACTCGCACCGAAGTTCACGACCACTTCAAGCGCGTGCTGGCCGGAACGCCGTGGGAGGTCATTCACGGGCTGCACACGCTGCGACATTCCTTCATCAGCGCCTGTGCCAGCAAGGGCGTGGACCAGCGGCTGATTGACGAGTGGGTAGGGCATGCCACGGAGCAGCAGCGCAAACGCTACCGCCACCTCTACCCCGGTACGCAGCAGGAGGCCATCAAGTCGGTGTTTGACGCGAAGAGCGAGCCGGCCAAGAAAAAGTGACCTTGGCAGGTCGGCAAAAAAGAAGCCGGAGGCGATGACACCTCCGGCTTGTACTTCTCTGGAGACAAATCAGCCTACGACTGGCGTGGCGGCAGCAGGCCTTCCTTTTGGATCCGCTGTACCTCCGCATGCGAGATCACCCAGGACTGGTACCGCCCCCGGCCGCTGCCCTTCTTCTCAGCACGAACCCGGCCGTTACGGCACCACTCCCGCACGGTAAACTCCGCCTTCTTGACGAGCTGCGCGACTTCGTCGGTCGTGTACCAGTCCTTGATCGTGCGTTGCTGTAGCAGTTGCGTGATCTTGGCATCGAGCTGTTCGAGCCGATACTCCAGCTCACTGGCCCAAACCGGCTTGCCCGCCGCCGTCGGAGCGTCCGCGTTGGCCAAAATCGAAGACGGTATCCCACATTGAACGAGCGCGGAAAACATGGATGGTGGCCTACAGTTGCTCCCCATGAAGCCAGTTGCTCCACTGGTTCATGGTGATGCCGGTGGTGTGTTGGATTTCCATGAACAGGTCGGTGCGCGGGAGATTTTGTCCCGTTTCCCAGCTCCAGATCGCCTGGCGGGACACCCCCAGCGCGCGCGCCAGCCGGGGGCGGCTCCAGTGGCGCTGGAGCCGCCAGAGGTAGAGCGGGTTGGTCGCGAGCTGGGGGTAGCGGGACATAGGCGCTAGAAGGGGACATCGGAGTTCGCGGCCTGGCCGTTGTTGCTGTCGGCGGCGACCGGCTTGGGCTTGTCGCTGAACGCCTTCAGCACCTTGCCGAACTTCGCGTCCAGGGCGCGCAGCCCCTTCTTGTCGAGGGCCTTTACCGCGGTCCTGTTACCGGGGCGCAGCACCGACCACCGTTCGCTTTTCTTGCCCTCGAATTCTCTATGCCCGCACCACACGTCGATCTCCAGGCCAACGAAGCTGTGGTGGCCTTCCTGGGTCGGGTCCAACTCGCTGAATGACGTGCCCTGAAAGCCCAGGTAACGCAAGGTTTCGGTCACCCAGCCCACCTTGCTTTCGGTGCCCAGCGTAACGGCCGTGAGCGGCAGGAAAATGGTCCGCGTCCAGTCGTCGTGGTAGGCTTGCGGCTCGCCGTCCACGTAGAACGCGAGCGGCTGGATTTCCAGTTGCAGCTCGGAATTGCCGTTGTTGTTCTCGCCGAGCCGCTGGCCGACGATTGTGGCCCGGTGTTTCCCCACTTCGTGGTACACGCCCATCACTTGCTCCTGAGTTCTTGGACGAAGTTCTTCCACGCCTCCGCGGCGCTGGAACCGCATTCGATCTCTTCGGGCAGGCCGTGCCGGTTGCCCGCGTCGTAAGCGGCGGTGTGCCGCGTCATGAGGAGCCGGGTTTCGCCGCCCGTCGCCTTGCCCTTGGCGGCGCTCTTGGTCTCCTTCTCGCTGAAGGTTTCAAACTTGCCGAACAGGATCATGTCCACCCAGCGGTCCAGCACCGCCCAGGTTTCCTTGGCCAGCACCGGCTCCCAGCGGTCGTAGTTCGGGCCTTCCGGGTTGTTGAAGGTCTTCACTTGCGAATGGCAGAGGCAGATGATGCGCAGGCCCTTCTCGCGCAACCGGTCCAGGCGCTTGAGGACTTCGATGATCTCGGCGACGGCGTTCTTGGGACCAGTGCCGAACGCGCTGAACTTCTCCCAGCTGTCGTCGTACTTCGCCTGGCAGACGTACTCGTGGCAGAGGCGTTCCGCGCCGTTGAAAGTGTCGAGCACCAGCGTTTTGAACGGGTGTTCGTGGACGATGAGATTGTCGAGGGCGAACTTGAGTTCGACCCAGGTGTCGGCCGGCTTCGGAAAGTGCGGGATGTTGTTGGGCAGCTCGCCCGACTTCATCAAGGTCAACAAGCCGTCCTCGCCCCGGGTCATCAGGAAGATCGGGCTCGGAGCCTGGGCGGCGAAGCTCGTCTTGCCCCACTTTTGCAGGGCGTGGATCGCGATGCGGTCGGGGAGCTGGCGGCCCACCTTGACGATGTTCTCCAGGTTGAATTCCGAGCCGGTCGGCGGCCGGTATGGCGGGCGCGCGGCCGCCACTGTCGTGGGGGGCTTCAATTCTTTTCTCCTTGTTTGAGACAGAGGCAGTGGGCGTAGGGCCGGGACCGGCCCTGGCGGAAGACGATGCTCGTGTTGCAAACAGGACATTTCGCGTCGCCCAGGCTCTCGCGCACCTTGCTCAGGGTGGCGAGACGGCAGAGGTGGATTCTCTCGCTGCGCTTGGTGGGGTGCATTGGTGCCTTTCTTCCAGCCGACATTCGATCCAGTGGATTTCGGCAGCCAGCGCCTCCGAGCGCCGGGCGAACGGCCCGAGCCGTTCGTAGCGGTGACTGTCCGGGTACAGGACCAGGGCCCACCAAGCGCCATCGTGCCAATCGACGTGGCTCTGGCGGCGAATGGTGGTCTGTCCCAGGGCGTCGAGCGGCCAGCGCTCGTCGTAGATGCCTTCTACCTGGCCGTCAGGAGTTATGAGGAGTCCCATTCGTCAGCACTCCATTGGTGTGGGGTCGGACAATCTTGCGCCGCGGTGCCGTGGTGATGAGCGCACTGAGTTGGTCGCCGATCTGGGCCAGGCCGGAAGTCACTTCGTGCCGCAGCGTCGGCAGGTTGCGCAGGTCGCCCGGCTCGACGCCGTCCAGCAGCGCCTCGGCGTCCTGGACGACGGCATCGAGGGCCTGGTTGTCGCTGACATTGAGCTGGCGGAACTTCGCGAAGAAGTCCTTGAAGTTTCCGACCGTGCTGTCGCGGAAGACTTTCTTCTTGCCGTCCTCGCCGGGCTTGAGCCGCTCCTGAAGGTTCTGGACGAGGTCTTGCAATTCCTTGACGAAAGCCGCCTCCGCGAGCGAGACGGCTTCCTCGAAGCGGGCAGCGACCCGTTGCTTTTCCTGTTCGTAAAGCGCCGGCTGAATCTGCATGAGGTAGTCCGGCGGCTCCACGGACGGAAAAGACCATTCCACGTCGATGGTGCCGATGACACTCTCCGGGTAGTTGTCGGGATGGTAGAGCTGTCCCAAACGGTTCTTGGCCTCGTGCCGGAGTTCGTGGAAGTGGTCGTCCAGTTCCTGGACGGCGGCCTTCAGCTGGCTCCGGTACTCGGTCATGGCCGCGTTGAAATCCTCGACCTTGCTTTTGAGCATCAAGCGAATGCCGTCCTCGACGAACGGCAACGTCTGGCAGCGCCAGTAGGCCACGATGTCGCCCTTGACCGCCGTGACTTTCTTGAACGCCGGATGGCGGGTGTCGAACAGCTTGTGCGTGGCCGACAGGTAGTGGCGGTCGGCGTCGAAGGTTTCGGCGGCCTTGGCGATCTGGTGGCTGGTCAGGGTTTTCTTGGTGCCGAGCCAGTGGAAACTGACGCGCACGGCGAGGCTACGCGCTTGCAGCTTTTGCGCGGGGTTCATGGTGTTCCTCCTTCGGAAACAAGGGGAGACGTTGTTGGGCGCGCGCGGTGAGCCGGAGCAGGTGTTGCTCCCACTCCGGCGTCCAGCCGCGTTTCTTGAAATAGAGCAGGCGAATGCCTTTGACGGCGTTGCAGCGTACGCAGAGTTGCAGTTTGTTGATGCTGGGCCGCTGCTCGCAGTGGAGGCAGTCAGTTGCGCTGGATGGCATCGCGTTTTATCTGTTCGATCCTGGCGACGGCCACGGCCAGAAGCCTTTCGAGTCGGGCGGTGTCGGCAATAGAAAAGTTCAGATCGAGTCCGTCCTTCGTGGTCCTGTGCTCCACGCAAACCGTGACGGACAGTTCCTGGGATTTCGGTTGTTGCATGATGCGGACGGCGACGATGTCTACATCAATGGCCCCGATGTGCATACTCATCGCTGGATCGCCCTCCTGGTTTTGGGAGCGTGGTTCTGCTGAGACTGGTACACCCCCGGCTTGGTCGCGCTCAGGCAACGGCCGCTGGCCCAATCGCGCAGAGCAGCCACTTTGTCCGAGGCCGTCTGGGCGACTGGAACGACGTGCTGGGCGGCGTCCGCGAGGGGCACGTCCAGCAGCGCGGCCAGCCGGCAGCACGATTTGATTTCGGCCCCGGTCCAGCCCTTGTCCGGTGGGATGGCGTTGCCAATGGCCCGGATGCCGCTGTCCGCCTGGCCGAACTGGCGGAGGTAGATGCCCCAGATGGCGTTCTTCTCGATGTCCGTGGGCATGTCGAGGAAGAAGACACCGTCCCAGCGTTCGGCCCGGCTGAACTCCGGCGGCAGCTTGCTGATGTCGTTACAGGTCGCGATCACGAAGACGTCGGAGGCATGGTCGTTGAGCCAGGTGAGGACCGTGCCGAACAGCCGGGTGCTGACGCCGCTGTCGCCGTTGCCGCCGACGCCGGACAGCGCCTTTTCAATTTCGTCGATGTAGAGGATCGCAGGTGCCATCGCGTCGGCGGTCTTCAGGGCCTGCCGAATCTTGCCCTCGGTTTCGCCTACGAGCGAACCGAAGCAACTGCCGATGTCCAGCGTCAGCGTGGGTCGCTGGACTTCGTTGCCGAGCGCTTTCGCGAAGGCGCTCTTGCCGGTGCCCGGCACGCCCAGGAGCAGGATGCCGCGCGCCGCAGGTCCAGCGGCACGCGGAGCCAGCGCTTTCGTGCAGAAGGTCTTGAGGGCCTCCATGCCGCCCAGGTCGGCGAACCGCTCCTGGCCCCGGTGCAATTCCAGCAGCCCGTTCTTCTTGAGCATCTGGGCCTTCAGTTCCCACAGGACGCCCGGTTCGATGCTGTTGTGGCGTGCCAGCGAGAGGGCAAACGCACCTTCCGCTTCGTAGCGCGTGAGTCCGGTGGCGGCTTCCAGGATGCCGGGATCGACGGGGTGGGCGGTGCTGCTTTCATCCGCCAGCAACTCGGCGGCGATGCGCTGAAGCGACTCGGTGCAGGGCAGCGGGTGGTCGAGCACGACGAAGAGCTTTTCGAGTTCGACCGGAATGGCGAGGATGGGCGACAGGACGAGGACGAACTTGCGGGCCGACTTGCCGTGCAGGATCACGTTCTGAAGCTGCTGGACAACCACCGGGTTGGCCAGGAAGCGGTGGTAGTTCAGCAAGGCGAGCAGGAGCGCCTTCTCGTGCCCTTGGTCCGTCTTCTCGTTGCGGGCGTCCAGCAGGACTTGCAGCGGTGCGAGCGGGTCGCCCTTGCACTGGCCTTCGTGGCCGAGTCCTTTCGCCACATCCCAGACGCGCAGCGGTTCCCAGTCCGGCGTCGTTTGCTGCCGCTGGACGATGTCCTGGACGACTTCGTTCGGTTCGCTCGTTTGAATCCAGATGCCGGAGAAGCCGGCGTTGAGGTAGTCGTTGAGTTGATCGAGGAACATCATGCTTCCAGCTCCTTGAATTGGCCCGCGTCGAACAGTTCCAGGAACGCCAGTGCCGCGCCGGGAGTGGGTATCTCCGCGCCGCGCACGTCGTCGGTGACTTCAATGCTGCTCTCGGCGACGCTGACGAAGAGCGCGCCTTTGGTCCGCAGGTAGTTGGCGATGGGGCAGCGGTCGTGTTCGCCGCGTTCTCCTTTGCAATCGAACGCCTTGAGCTGGTCCGCGATGGCTTGCGGGGTGTCGCCCAGGTCTTGAATCAGCTTCCGCAATTTGCCCTCCGTCATGCGTTGACCTCCTGTTGTTGAGTGAATGCGACCCAGTATTCGTCGGTGGGCTGGCCGTTGCCGAGCCGCCCCAGCGCTTCTTCCAGCGCGGTGATGCGCGGGTCGAAGCAAGCGGAGCCTTGATAGCCGCGCGTTTCCACGCTGATGTCGCCGTTGGGGGCGACGGTCACTTCGATGATGCGCATCACGCCTCCACGAGTTGCAGTTTGATGGTGCCGTCTTCCAGAATCGATTCGGTGCAGGGCAGCCCCTGGCGCTGGGCTTCGAGCTTGGCCTTTTCCACCGCGTAGGCTTGCAGCAGTGGCCCGCCGCCGGTGCCCATCGCTTGGTTCATCTGGCCTTCCCAGAAATCCCAGACGAGCTTGTAGTGGTCGCCGTAGTGCTTGAGGCCGACTTCGTAGTGGCAACCAGGGATGGCGATGGCGTGGTTGCAGTGGCCCAGGAACTCATTCATGGCCGCGATGCGCTCCTCGCGGGGCATGGCCTGGAGCGCGGCGGTGCGCTCGGGCGTGAAGAGGTGCGCTGGGATGGGACTGTCGTCCATCCAGCGGCCGAACCACTGGTACGTCTGCTGGCCTTGCCGGAAGGTCCAGCCGAGCCGTTGACAGGCTTTCTGGAGCGCTTGCAAGTCTCTGATCTCGACACTGATGCTGACGACGTGCGACATGGGTACCTCAAGCAAAGGGGTGTCAGGTGTTTCGACACTGTAGTCAATCGCCCAATGACTCATCAAGGTATGCTTAAATGCCAATCTGTGCCATTTTCGGCGAGCGCGCCTTTTTCTTGAGGTTGTCGGGGCAGGCGAAGCCGGGGAGGGGCCGTTCGTCGGCCAGGGCGAGCGCGACGGCCAGGCAGCGCGGGCAGTCGTTGGCCCAGTGGCGGGGTTGGTCGTCCCGGCAGTCGTCGTGCGTGTGGCTGAGGGGCTGCCGGCCGAGTGAGTAGAGGGCGAAGTGGCGCAGCGTGGCGTACTGTTGGCGGGCGCGGCGCTGGATGTGCTCTTCCTTCTCCTGGCAGAGCACGACCAGCTTCTGAATGGCCTGGATGCTTTCGTGCAGGGCGACGGACAGCTTTTCGCTCTGCACGATGGCGGCGCAGTCGGCCAGTTCCTTGCAAAGTTCGTGGTACGCCTTGAAACGGTACTTGGAGAACATGATTCACTCCTGGGGGGTGTGCAGCGAGCGCCAGAGGGCTAACAACGCTTCTTCCCGACGCGGAATTGAGGCGGGGTCTATGCCCCACTCATCCTGGGGAGGGGAAGACTTTTGAATGTGCCACCGGGCCTTCAAAACGCGCCGGCGGCGTTGCCAGTGGAACTCCCATTCTTCCAGGCGAGTCTCATAGGCGAAGCGGGGGAACAGCACGATGGCGAGGTTGACCAAACCGTGGATCAGCAGTTCGTAGAGCCACGATCTCATCGGGCACCTCAAAGGGGTGAGTGGGCGCAGTGGTTGCGCCCACTCACGTTGCGGATTGCATTAGCGGAGCTTCGCTTGTGCGCGAAGTGTGTAGTTGGCTCGCTGCAACTGGCGACTGGTGTAGTTGATCGGGTTGGCGGCGTTGTAGCGCTTGGCTCGGCGTAGTGCCTTGCGGTAGGCACGGTACTTTTCGCGGGCCTTGGCGGCTGCCTGGGGTGTCACTTGAGCCAGGGCGGCTTTCAGGGCGGCGAAATCTAGCTCCAGCAAGTCGTGGAGGTCGTACTTTTCGCTCTGGAAGCAGCTGTCGAGGAAGGCGATGAAGTCGGCGACTGTCTGCCAGGCCGCGAACCAGCGCTGGCAGCGCGACGGCGGCTGCCAGTCGGTCGCTTCGGCTGCTTTGGGCATCTCCTGGCCGTGCCAGCGGTGCTTTTGCGGGCAATCGAGCTTGCAGGAGAGCGGTCCAGGGTCGCTGCCGAAGAAGAGCGGCTTGCGGGAGTCGTCGTCGGGGTCGGGGAACAGCTCTTCCAGCTCGCGCTGGATCGCGGGACGGTTGATGTAGAGCAGCAGGCGCTTCTTGAACTCGCCGTAGAGCCAATCCTGGCTGGTGAGCCAGTCGAGATAGCCCAGCGGCACGGTGTCGAACACTTCGCCTGCGTACTTGCCGAAGGGAACCGGCGTGAACGATAATGGAGTCATGTCTTGAACCTCTGATACAGGTTTGGGACTCGTGAGGCGGGTGCTACCAACACCCGCCTCACACTCTTGGAGGGGAACACTTCGCAACTAACGCTGGCGGCGGACGAAGCCCCAACGGCCGCACCAGGGACAGAAGACCCACAAGCCCCAGGAGCAGAAAGCCGGCCAGAACTCCGGATGCACTTCGCCGCAGCGACGACAGCGGAACGAGAGCCAGCGGCCGGGAAACGCCATGACGCACCTCCGATACGAAACAACGAAAGCACACACGCACAACAAAGCCCCCAGCCATGCGCGCCAAGGAGGAACGGCTTGGCAGCTGCTGTACTCGGCAGCTGCCAAACGTAGTTCCTTGGCACGCATGGTATGATCGGGGGCTGTTGTGTGTGGGTGCCCACCGCACTGGAGGCGGGGAACGCTGTCATGCGGCGGACCTAAGCGGAGGTTGGCCACGGTGCGGCGGTGCGTACTCGCA
>JAEUIF010000173.1 GCA_016795185.1 Planctomycetia bacterium
GGACTGCTTCGCCGATGACTACGGCTCCCTGCGCTCGGGCCTGTTGACCAGCGTCTTCTCCTTGGTGGTCGGCCTGGAACGCATCTTCCATCTGGACGAGATGGCTGACGCCGGCTTCGCCCGCCTATGTGGCGGCCGGCGTTGTCCGTCGCGGCACACGGTCGGCGGCTGGCGCCGGCACCTGGCCGGGCCCGAGGTCGATGCCTGCTGCCGCCGGACGCAGCCCTGGCACCTGCTCCGCCAGGAGGACGCGCTGGTCAGCTTCGACGAGCACATCATCCCGCGCTGGACCAAGAAGTTTCGCATCGGCAAAGGCTACGTCACCACCCGCAACCAGTACAGGCGCTGCGAAAAACTGTTCGCCGGCTTCGACCTGGAGCGCGGCCGCTTCCTGACGGTACGCGGCACGCCGGGCGACTGGGGCTTGCAAGACCTGGCGGTGCCGCTGGTGCAGCAGGCGTTAGCGCCAATACCGTTTAACGAAGCGCAAGTCACAGCCTTCTGATACCTTGTGTTTGCACAAAACCGAGGTCTCAGGGAGGCTGTGACCATGCGACAGGGATGTTGCCAGCTGCCGGCAGCTGTAGCGGGAAAGGTGCTTGATCGGCTGGTGCTCTTGGAGCAGGTTATCGGACCGGAGGGCGTTCAGCAAGCGCTGATCGACACCGCCTGCTTTGATTCGCGTTCCTGCACTCTGACCCGCGAGGTGATCTTTTGGGTCGTGCTGGCCATGGGCATCTGGACCGAGTTGCCGATCCGGCAAGTCTTCAAGGCGGCACGGCGCCTGCGGCCGGGCGAAGCCACGCCCCATCGCTCCAGCCTGTGTGTGGCCCGGCAACGCTTGGGCGTGGCGCCGGTGCGCCGCTTGTTCACGCAAACCGTCCGACCGCTGGCCGCGCCCGACACGCCGGGCGCGTTTTACCAGGGCTGGCGGTTGATGGCCGTGGACGGCACGGTCATGCGTGTTCCCGACTCCAAGGCCAATGCCGCCGCCTTCGGTTATCCCGACGGCGGTCACCGTGGCCGGGGCGCTCGACCACAAATCCGCAAGCTCAGCCTGGTCGAGGTCGGCACTCATGTCGCGGTCGCCTTGACGATCAAGGGCATCAAACACTCGGGCGAACGAACCATGGTGCACGCCTTGCTGCGGCATCTGCGCCCCGACATGCTGCTTCTTTGGGACCGCGGCTTTTTCAGCTCTGCCTTGTGGAAAACCGTGATCGCCACCGGTTGCCAACTGCTGGCGCGGGCCAGTTGCCGCCTGATCTTGCGGCCGATCACGAGCTTGGCCGATGGGTCTTACATCGCCCAGCTGTACCCCTGCGACTCCGAACGGAACAAGGACCGTCACGGGATCGAAGTGCGCGTCATCCGCTATCGGCTCAACGATCCGCAACGAGTCGGGCATGCGCAGGAACACGTGCTGCTCACGACGCTGTTGGACGCGGCACGTTACCCGGCCCTGGAACTGGTGTGTCTGTACCACGAGCGCTGGGAAATCGAACTCGTCTTCGACGAGCAGAAGACCCATCTCGATCCGCGGCGCCCCACCAAGCCGGCGCACTTGCGTAGCGAAACGCCGCTGGGAGTTTTGCAGGAAGTGTATGCGCTGTCGCTGGGGCACTACGCGGTGCGTGCCCTGATGGTGCAAGCCGCCGCCACGCAACAATTGGATCCGGACCGGTTGTCGTTCACCGGTTGCTTGCAGATCTTGCGATGTCGGCTGCCGGAATGCGCGGCGCAGACCCCCGAAGACTTGCAAGCCTGGTACGAGGTGCTGCTATGGGAGATGAGCATGGAACGGACGGATGACGTCCAGCGCCGCAATCGCATCAACCCACGTGTAGTCCGGCAAAAAATGTCGAAGTTCAAGAAGAAACGGCCGGAGCACCGAGGCTTGCCACCCTTGCAGAAAACCTTTGCAGAGACGATTGTTGTGATTCGTTAAACGGTATTGGCGCCAAGCGCTTGTTGCGGATCATCCGCCGTTTCCTGGAAGCGGGGCTGATGCAAGACGGTGTCTGCGTCGAACGGCACGAAGGGACGCCGCAGGGGGGACCCAGCGCCCTTCCCACAATCTGGCAAAACAGCTCACCTTGACCATTGAGACGGTCATTCCTCGGACTTATCTTCGGCCACGATACGGACAACGTCCCGTGGAGGATGCCTAACGTTGTCCGCTCTCTTGCACCTCGATGCTTCGGCAAGGAGAGAGTGGCCATGGATCGTCCCCTCACCCGGAGCCAGCACCCGTTGCGCGTACAGCGTAGTTGCGAACGCTCCCGCCTCGAAGCCGACTTGCTCGCCGCCGCTTACGAACTCACTATCCCGTGCCCGCGCCAGCGCTGCCCTGCGGACAAACAGCAAACCGGCAAGGACTGTACTTCACAGCACTCGTCCACCGCAGCGAAAGGAGTTTCCGCATGAAGCACCGCACCGATCCCAGCCGGGCAGCCATCTATGCCCGCGTTTCGTCCGATCAGCAAGCCGAGGCCGGCACCATCGCCAGCCAGGTCGCTGCCCTGGAGCAGCGCCTGCAGCAGGATGAAATGACCCTCGACCCCGAGTTGCGTTTCCTCGACCAAGGCTACAGCGGCAGCACCTTGGTGCGCCCGGCCCTGGAACGCCTGCGCGATGCCGCCGCCAACGGGGCCATCGACCGGCTCTACGTCCACTCGCCGGATCGCCTGGCTCGCAAGTACGCCTACCAGGTCTTGCTCGTCGATGAGTTCCAGCGCTGCGGCGTAGAGTTGATCTTCCTCAATCGCGAACTGGGGCGCTCCCCG
>JAEUIF010000177.1 GCA_016795185.1 Planctomycetia bacterium
CGTCCGCGCGGTGTTGCCACTGACCTCGCGCCACCCGAAGGTCACTGGCAGGTCCCTTTGAGAATCGCCAGACCACATGGATGGGGGCTGCCGGACGCATGCTCCACCAGGCAGATAAGATTGCAAGCGAGAATAGGACCCCGATGACGAGCAGTCGAGGTCTGAACACGGTCGCCGACGAAGGCGCCAGTGAGTCCGCGAGAGCAGCGACCTGGGGTGTGAGCCCTTCCGAGCTAGTGCTCGGGAAAACGGCAAAGGATGGCGCCCCGTGAGCAGGATGGGCGGCCTTCGCCCCTTCCTGAGTGAGGACCGTGGCCAGCACGGCCAGCGAGGCTCCCAGGCCTCGTCGGGCCAGGCGCTCGCGCAGCTGCTCCCGACCGCGCAGCAGGCGCTGTCGCAGGGCCGGTTCCTGGCAGCCAAGCTGCTGAGCAACCTCAGTGTGGCTCTTACCTTCCAGGTAACACAGGACGAGCGGCAGCCGGTAGGTCTCGGACAACCGCAGTAGCTCCTCATCCAGGATAGGCCGGACCTCGTTGGCATTGCCCTCGACGCCGGCCGAGCCGTGCGGGCACTGCACGAGAATCGCTCCCGCGCCGACGCGCTCCCGAGCTTGGCGACGCTGCCCTTGGGCCCGGGCCTTGAGTGCCAGCCGGCAGGCGACTCCATAGAGCCACGAGCCGACCATTTCGGGCGGCGCTATGGTGGCGGCCTTGCGCGCTAGCACGACAAATGTGGCCTGGAAGACATCCTCGGCATCCTGCACGCCGCCCAGGACTCGACGGCAAGCGCGGTATACAAGCGGCCCATGCTTTCGAACCAATTCCGCGAAAGCGTCCTGGTCGTGGCGAACGACGAAACCGGCCAGCAGTTCTGCATCGCGAGTCGCACTCGGGGTCTGGCTCGGGGGGCTTGCGCTCATGGCACTTACCTCTCGGTCAATTCCATTCCGCTGGAAGCATTGCCTGGGCGACCAGCCAGGAGACCGCGGGCGACAAACTCGAGTGTGATGCCACACCTACTAAGCAGGCAACTCGGGCGGTGGCTGCGACCAAGCGTTCGCACAACGGTTCGTAGCTGTCTTGTCGGACCCCTGAGTCTACATCCGTCGATGCGTGGGAAGTATCTGGAAATACTCGCCGCATGGGCGTTGCTCCTCGTCAGAGGAAGGTCTGCTAAGCTTCGATTGTGTCCAGTTGCAGTTCATACTAGATTGCCCACTCGGGCATGATTTGTGACAGGTTTTTCTCCCATTATTTGTGCAGCCTCCCCGCCCTCGTCCAAACGACGTCCGTTGCACTGACCAGCTACCATTGGGAGGAAGAGGAATGGGCAGGTGGAGCAGTTTGCGATATGGAAACCATTGCGACGGCTTGAGCGTGCGCGCCCGCCATGTCCAACAGCCGCCGGTTGGTGCCGGCGTGCTCGACGACCAGGGCCAGCCTGTTCGTTCACAGCCAAGAAAGCGCGCCGAGGGAATCTGCGAATTGCCGGCGGAGTCGATCAGCTTTTGTAAGGCGCCGCGGGGACCGTTGAGGTGCGTTCTACCTCAGAAACCAGGAACTACTTGCTGCCAGGCTTTCCACGCTTCGGCCGGTACTGGGCGAATAGGTCTTCCTCGTCTTCCTCAACGTCCCGAGGAGCGGAAGTGCCGCCGGATGAGGCCCGCGCGCTGCCCGGAGGGACGGTCAAGTCGCCCCCACATCCCTGACATCGAAGGGAGCGGCCTGCCAAGCGGTCAGCTGCGGCCTGTTTCGCACCACAGGACGGACAAGTA
>JAEUIF010000339.1 GCA_016795185.1 Planctomycetia bacterium
TCCGGACCATCCCGAAGTGCGTTCCCTGCGTCAGCGGATGACCCTGACGCGCGATTTCTTCGCGCGCGGCGATGATGACTCGAACGCAGGCGGCAACCTGCTCGGCATCGACCCGGTGCAATGGCATGTGCGCGGCCTGCAACAGGAATGCGCTGATCTGGACACCTCCCTGAAAGCTCTGGAGCAACTCACCGAATCGGAGCAAGCCGGCATCCGCGACGTGCAAAAGTTCAAGCTGGCCGACCGCGTCTTTCGCGAAGACATTGCCCGCTTGCAAGGATTGTTCGAGCCGATCATCCGCCGCCTGGAGGAAATCAAGCTCATCCGGGAACTGGGCGGCTTTGACGCCCAGGTGATCGCGCCGCCGTTGCCCGGCAGTCGCACAGGCACTGGCGCCGTCCAGATCATCCTATTTGGCACCATCCTGGGCCTCTGTGGCGGCTTCGGGCTGGGCTACCTGGCCGAGGTCACCGACAAGAGCTTCCGGACGCCAGAAGAGATTCGCACTCGCCTGGGCTTGCCCGTGATCGGCCATGTACCGGTGCTGACGGGCGATGCTTCGGCGTCTACTCCGGTCGGCGACGATGGCGTGCTGCTTGACCCGATGCTCTGTGCCTACTTCCGTACCAAGTCCACACAGGCGGAGGCGTTTCGCGGCGTACGCACGGCGCTGTACTTCAGCACGCGCGGCGAGGTCCACAAGGTGGTGCAGGTCACCAGCCCCAACGCCTCGGAAGGCAAGAGCACCACGTCGGCCAACCTGGCCATCTGCATCGCGCAATCCGGCAAGCGCGTCCTGCTGGTCGATGCGGACCTGCGCAAGCCGCGCCAGCACAAGATTTTTGGCCTGCAACCAAAGGTCGGATTGGCGTCCGTCATCGCGGGAGAGACGGACTGGAAGGATGCGCTGCATGCCACGCCGGTGCCGGGTTTGACGTTGCTGCCGTGCGGCCCGCATCCGCCGAACCCGGCTGAGCTTCTGACGCACCCGCGCTTCAAGGAACTGCTGGATGCGCTGCGGGAAGAATACGACTTCGTGCTGATCGACACGCCACCGCTGCTGGCGGTGTCCGACCCGAGCGTGGTCGCTCCGCGCGCTGATGGCGTTATCCTGGTCGTGCGCGTCTCGAAGAATGGCCGCCCCAGCGCCGAGCGCGCCCGCGACATTCTGCAATCGCTGGGCGTGCGGGTATTGGGCGTGGTCGTCAACGGCGTGGGCGCTCAGCGCGGCTACGGTTACGGCTACGACGCTGGCTCCTATGGCTATGGCTACCGCTACAACTACTACGCCTACGGCGGCGACCAGAGCTACTATCAGGACGAGGAAGAAGCGACGGACGAACCAGCGGACAACGGCGCGCCGCCGCTCATAGAGAACCACGCATCGCCGATTGAGAATGGCACGTCGCCGCAACCCGCGCTGGAGCCGAGCGCACGCACCACCATGACCCCGCACCGGCGTCCCGCCCGGCACCGGTCAGCACCACCGCCCAACGCCTTGCAACGATTTCTGACCTGGTGGCAATCCTAGCGTGCTTTGGGCGGGGCGCGCCACCCCGAAATGCCCTGTGACTTTCCAATAGCCGGCCTCCGCGAGGCCGGCTATTTTTTTGGATAGGCAGCGAAGTGTTTTCCTCGATCACTGGCGCAAAGGCTCGTGCATGATTCCCCTGGTCGATACCCACTGTCACCTGCTGGCCGGACTGGACGACGGCCCGCGCACGCCGGAAGAAGCTCTCGAAATGTGCCGGATGCTGAGTGCCGAGGGTGTGCAGCTCAGCGCGGCGTTGGCGCATCAGAACGACCACTACCCGGATAACTCGCCGCAACGTATCCGGGAAGCAGCGGCCCAACTGACCCAGCGGCTGAGCGCTGAGGCCATTCCCCTGACGGTCTTTCCCTGCGCCGAGGTGATGGTACATCCCGATCTGGAGACGGCCTGGCAGGAAGGCCAATTGCAAAGCATGGGTGGCCATGGCCAGTATCTGCTACTGGAGATGCCGCACGGCCTGTTCGTCAATCTGGAAGACCTGGTGCCCCGGTTGCGACAACGGGGAGTGGGTGTGATCCTGGCGCACGCCGAGCGTTGCCCGGAATGGCTGCATGAACCCGGAGCGATTGAGACGCTCATCGGCCTGGGTTGCCTGGTGCAACTGTCGTCGGCTGGTGTGACCGACCCGCGCGACGGGCGGGCGGCGCGGGCGGTGAAGGACTGGTTGCGGCGCGGCGTCGTGCATCTGCTCGGTACGGACGCACACTCGACGCGCCGCCGCCGGCCGCGCATGGCGGAGGCGTACCAGCAAATCGTCCACTGGGCGGGGGCGGCCGTCGCGGATCGTGTGTGCAGCACGAACGGCATGGCCGTGCTGACTGGCCTGCCCGTACGCGTACCCGCGCCCGAACCAATTCGGCGCAGCTGGTTCTCACGCCTCTGGCAATAACGCGCATCAGGGCGCGGAGATCGCCGTCGTGGCGATAGCGTCGTTGCGGCGCAGAATCGTGCCCAGGAAGTCGAGGCGGAAGAAGCTCGTGCTGAAATATTGCGCGATCGCTTCGCCCATCGTGTTTTGCAAGATGATGATGTCGTCCGGTTGCAGCAAAATGCGTTCACGCGGGTCTTGCAAGGCCCGATTCAGGTTGACGTGAATCGTCACCTGCCCGCCGCCCGGTGTGCGGCGCACGACCGACACCAGGCTCGGATTCGGGAAGCCGATGCCACCGCTCTGCGTTTGCCCCGTGAAGTTGTTGGAATTCTGACCGCCGTTGATGAGCGTGCCGCGCACCAAGGCAATGGCCGACACCACGTCGAGGTTGTAGTCGCGCGGCAGCGGGTACTGGCCGGAAACGAGCAAGCCGCCGGTGTAGAACACCTCGGTCTTGCGCGACGGCACGAAGACAATATCGCCGCTGTTGAGAATGATGTCGTCGGGCTTGAATGGCAACTCCTCGCCGGCCGGTAGGCGCAGCGGAATGCGCGTGATCTCAATGCCTTCCTCGGTGGCCGTGCCGTCGGCGAGATCGAGATTCGGCATCCGGCGTGGGCCGGTTGCGGCGGCACCGCCCGTGTTGCGATAAA
>JAEUIF010000342.1 GCA_016795185.1 Planctomycetia bacterium
CTACCGGACCTGACGGCGGCCATAGACGCCAGCGGCGGACTGTCGATCACTACCGACGATGACGCTCTCCTGTGCCGGGGCATGATCCACCATGCCAATCGGAACTACCAGGCAGCCATTGCCGACTTCACCGTCGTCATCCGGTTGCGGCCGGGACAGGCCAACGGTTACCGGGAGCGCGGCAAGTCGTACACGGCGCTGGGTGACCGCGTGCGGGCGCAGCAGGACTACAACGCGGCGTCGAGCCTCGACCCGAAGATCGGCAAGCCATAGCTAAAACTCAGTGTACCGCGAAGTGGGTTGCCCGCACAGCGGTGCATCGGCCGAAGCCGATGTGCCGCTGTGCGGGCCGAACGTGGCGACGATCAACGGTCGTCGTGGTCGACACCGTCGGGGCCGTTGTGCGAGGGCCGCAAGCCGCCGACCGGGCTGCGTCTGGTCTGCCGCTGCGTCCGGCTGGTGGGGAATGGCAGCAGGGTCGGCGCGTCCGGCCGGCAGCAAGCGACGAGCTTGGGGCCGAGGTAGCCGACGACGACGCCAACGGCGGCGCTGGCGACGATGAGCAGTAAGCGGTGCATGGTTCGATGCTCCCTTCGAGAATGGGGGTCGAGGATCAATAGTTCGCGTGGTAGCCACCGAAGAACTGGTGTGTGAAACTCTCGCGCAAGTAGGTCAAGAACTCCCCGACCTCGACCAAAAGCTCATAGCCGAGCTCGCAGTTCTCCATCAACACCCGGAGTAACCAGTCCGAGTAACAGACCGCCACGGCGGCGAGCCCGCGTGCGAGCAGCGCGACGCCGAACAGGATTGCGTGGGACACGGACGCCTCCTTCTTCTGAGAATCGAATCGAGGACGCCGCGTCAATTCAGGGCCAGGCCGAACAAGCCGATGGCCAGCAGGGTTTGCAGCAAGGGCTGCCGCCAGAACAGCACCGTGCCGAGGACCGCCAGCGGCCAAACCAGCAGGGCGGCGCCGAGACTCATCCGCTCGATGCCGTGCTCGATGGCTTCGGCGTCGCTCGTTGTCAGGAACGAACGCACCGTCTCGACGACGGCGTGGACGGTGGCCCGCAGCAGCGGCCCCACGGTCTGAACCGCGCCGCCGACCAGGTTCGCCAGGCCGGCCACGGGCTGCTGAATGAGCTTGTCGTAGGCGGACGCGGCCAGGCGCACGATGAAGGGTGAAGTGGATGACACGTCGATAATCGGCTGCACGTGTAGCTCCTTTTGATGGGCGAGGTGGAATGGTCCAATCATGCGGACGGTGGCGGCCAGGGTTCGAGCTTCCGCAGCGAGCCCAGGGCCGACGTCAGGGCTCGACGGGTGCGTTTCTCTTGCTTGAGGGCGAGGACGAGCTGCGTGGCACGATGCAGGGCATGGCGCAGTAGATCGTGAAGAGCGAGGGCTTCATCGAGCAGCGGGTCGCCCGTGGCTGGCGGCGAGGTGGGCGCGGGCTGGGCGCGAGAGAAGGGCGGCATGGCGTTCCTTTCAGTGAGGAGAGAGAAGCCGGGAGAGTTCAAGTTGGGCTGAAGGCTGCGACAGAAGCCAAGAGGTGATGGCGAGCAGAGATAGGCGTCGAGGTGGCGAGTAGTTTTATACTCGGTGGCAAAGTCCAGTCGAAGCCCTACGCGGAGGCGGCCAGCTCGCCCTCGGTGTATTTTTCGTAATCGACCTTCAGCTCATTTCGCATCTGGGAAATTCTTGAGGCCGACAAGCCATGCTTGCGGGCCAGGTGGTTGGTGCCGTGCCCCAGCATCATGTCGTAGATGATCTTGCGGTCGCGGCGCGAGCGGGTTCTGCGCCAGGCAGGAAAATCCAGCTTGAACTGGATCGCATCCGGGATCGGCGTCCGGGTGTTGTCGATCAACGCTTCGGCGAGCGGGTTGGTGTTCAACGTCGAGAAGTCGGGCAGTTTGCCAACCACGAACCCGCGTTTCATTTGCGTCCGCTCGTTCATGGCATCCTTGGCCTTGTTCATCCCGGCCAGCTTGCGTCCGCTCTTGGCGGCGCGGGCGGCGAAGGTCGCCAGGACCGAGACGAACTGCCGGGCATCCTTACCCTGCGCGGCCATGCGCAGATGCCATTGCCACGCCAAAGCGACGGTCTCCGCGACGAACTCCTCACGCTTCGTGCGGCACGGCACCTGGCGGAAGAAGATTTTCGCGTGGGTGACGATACGCGGCAGCATGAGAAGGAAGCGATTTTGCAGCTCGATGATCGAAGGTGTCGACATGGAGACGCTCCTGAAAAGGGGATCGTCTCCGCCCAGGAGACGATCCGGTAA
This sequence comes from Planctomycetia bacterium, assembly GCA_016795185.1. Classification (GTDB taxonomy): domain Bacteria; phylum Planctomycetota; class Planctomycetia; order Gemmatales; family Gemmataceae; genus JAGVLI01. Next base: position 2,285 of record JAEUIF010000342.1, read on the forward strand.
ACCGAATCGCCCCTGGGACCATCCCGAGGGCCGAGAAATAGGCCGCACGACGCGACTGAATCGAGTCGTGTGCTTGCCGTGGGCTACACGGCGGTCAGGTAATGCTGACGCGGAAAAGCCGTCGATTTGAGGTGGCCGCGCGGAGAGGCGCCTGGGAAGGAACGGTCATTCACCCGCTTGAGCAGGGCCGGAAATGAATAAGGGCCAAGCGCGTCGCCCAGTCACGCCCGGCCCGGAACATCCCTCGCGGGACATTACCATCGAAGAATCTACAAGCGATCCTCGGTGCCGTCAAGAACCTGCCAGGCGGCGTCACTCACTCCAGGCGTGCAACGGACCTGGCTTGCCCTGGCCCGGTCGTGTAGGGTAGTTGAAGATGGCCGCCACCCCGATCGGCGCCGTTGA
>JAEUIF010000410.1 GCA_016795185.1 Planctomycetia bacterium
CGTCCGCCCCTCACCCCCACCCCTCTCCCGCCAGGGGAGAGGGGAGAGGATTGCTCAGAACCCAAACTTCATCCGGATGCGTCCCGGCTTGTCGGAAGTCGCGCCGAAGAAGATGAAGCACATCTCATCGGTGGTCTGCTCGCCGAAATGCACGAGCTTCGGCGGATTGTTCGGATTGTTCGGGTTCTTGGCGCTGTTGTCGTAGCGGGCCTCGACGTTGAACTTGGTCCCCGCCTTGATCTTCAGCGGCTCCTTGAAGAAGTAGGTTTCCTGCCAGTTGTAATCCCACTCCTTGATGTCGATGACCGTTTCGGCCTTGCCGTCGGGCGGCGTCATCGTGACCTTGATGGTCTTGCCGAGCAGGTGCATGTGCGGCATGACCGAATGCAGGTCGCAATCCTGGTCGATGGTGACGTTGCCCGTGACCTTGAAGTCCTCGACGCCGGCCGGCATCAGCAGGAAGCGGCCCGGCAGCACCACGGCCTGGAAGCGGTGCGTCACCGGCTGCTTGGCGAAGTACAGGCCGATCTGCACGCGGTCCTTTTCGACCCGGCCGTTGCGGTGGTAATGGACCTGCACTACCACGTCGCTGCCCTTGGGCAACAGATAGCCGCTGCCGTCCGGCAAGTGGCGGGCCATCTGGCCCGGCGCCCAGCCGCCCAGCGCGCCGTTGGGCGCGAAGCCGACGCCCATCGACATCGAATAGCCCGGCCCGCTGTCCGGCTCGCCTTCCTTCTTCGCGCGGGCCTTCTCGGTCTCTTCGAGCTTGCGGCCCCGGCCGGCAGTGTCGATGAAGTTCAGCGTGTGATGCACCACGCGCGGGTTGCCCGGCCGGACTTCCAGGGCCGTCACGTACTTGTCTTCGGTCAGGTTGGTCGGCAGCACGAAGCAGCGGAACAGGTCGCGCCCGCTGGCGCCCAGCGTGAAGTCGGCGTCCACGCTCAGCACCAGGTCGGGTTCGCCGAGTTGCCAGCCCTTGGTGAATTGCTTGGCCGGTGGGGCGTCGGCGGCGTTGCCTTCGGGCGTGCCGGCCGCCACCCAGGCCGCCAGCGTGGCAATCTGCTGCTCAGTCAGCTTGCGCTCGTCGCGGAAGCTCAGGCCGTCGGCCGGCTTCCAGGGCGGCATCCGCTTTGAGTGCGTGAAGTCCTTGATGTCGGCGGCCCAGTTCACCGCCTGCTTGTAGGTCATCAGCGAGAACGGTCCGACTTCGCCCGGCCGGTGGCATGACTGGCAATGGTTCTGCAAGATCGGCAGCACGTCGCGATGATAGGTCACCTTGCCGTCGGTCGCCTTCGCGGTCGATTCGCGGATGATCGAGCAGCCCACGGCCTGCGTGACCGGCTCACTGACTTCCTTGCCCGCCAGCACTTCATCCAGGGCTTTCTTCAGGTCATGGTGCGTGATCTGCAAATTCTTCTTGAGCCGGCCAGCAAAGCCGTTGTCAATCCGCCCGCGATAACGCAGCCGGTATTCACCGTCGAGCAGGAACGCTTCCGGCGTGACCTCGGCCTTCAGGGCTTCCACGGCGCGGAACTTGTCGTCGCGCAGCACGGGGAACGGCAGCTTGTACTCGGCGGCATGCTTGGCCACCTGGGCGGCGTCGTCATCGCACGGACAAATTCCCAGAAAAGCTACACCGCGCGCCGCGTAGTCCTGGTGCAGCTGGATCAAGGTGGGTGAGTAGTTCGTCGAATTCGGGCAATCGAATGACAGGAAGACGACCACCACCGCCTTGCGGTCCTTCAGGCCGTACAGCGAGACATCCTTGCCGGCCGCGTCCTTCAGGGCGAAGTCGTCGATCTTGTGCCCCGTCTTGGCAACGGGCGCATCGGCCGCGCGCTGCCAGCCGGGCAGCAGCAGTGCCGTCGCTGCCAGACCGAGCACCAGGGCGAGCGAACGCAGGGAAATCCGGCGCATAAACAATCCTCGCAATGCTGACTTGCCGACAGACTTGGCCGCGAAAGTGGTACTCGGTTCAACCCCGCAAGGTTTCAGAAGTGTCTGCGGGGGCACATCCGAAGAATCGGACGATGCGTACTATTGGGGCTTTTGCTGTGCTTCGCGTTCGGCCAAAAGGGCTTTCAGACGGGCCAACTCCGCTTCGGCTTGCTCGGCCCGGTGTCTTTCCATCTCGGCTTGCTGCTGCGCCGCCTCCGCTTGCTGTTGCGCCGCCTCCGCTTGCTGTTGCGCGGCCTGGACTTGCTGCCGAGCAACTTCGGCTTCGCGCCGCGATGCTTCGGCGTCGATGAGCAGGATCTGGCCGTTCGCGTCGAAGAAGCGCAGCCAGACCGCATCTTGATCCTGATAGATGCCCTGCCAGGTTCCCAGCCAGGCGTTCATCTGCGGGCACCAGAGCCGGCCCTGCTCGTTGGGGATCAGCGGCCGATAGACTTCCTGGATCAGTTCCCAACCGTCGAGGGTCTGGGTCGCCGGGTCGTAGCAGTAGTAGTTTGGCGTCCGAAAGACCTTCTCGTAAACGTTCTTCTTTACCGTGCGGTCCAGGTCCGCCGTGCTCGGCGACAGCAGTTCGATGATGAGGTTGGGATACTTGCCGTCCTCTTCCCAGACGCACCAGTAGTCCCGCAGGGGCTCCTTACGGGTGCCGAGGACCAGGTAGAAATCGGGTCCGCGAAAGTCGCGATCCCGCGCCTGCTTCTTGCTGAAGTAAATGAACTGGTTGCCGCCGGCGTAATAGTCGTCGCGGCCCTGAAACCGCCAGGCGGCGGAATCGACCAGCAGATGAATGTTGAAGAGATGCCAGGTGGATTCCAAGGGAATGCCGTCCTCCGCGACCAGTTCGACGTCGCCGAACAGCTCCTCGGGCGACGGTCCTGCAATTACCTCGGTTGCCATGCTTCCAACCTCCGTCCGACGCCGCACCGTTCCGCCACCTGGCAATTCCGCAAGCGGAGAGACGCTCGCTTGCGGTTTCGCGCGGTTGCGGAATCAACACTCGATTTACTCTACCGCAAGATTCCCCTCGTCCAAGCGAAATACGGGCAGCGCGCCGTCCTAATGGGGGCAGGACGGCACCCCGGCGAAACGCCCGGCCCCTCGCCTGGGTATTTCTGGCGAGATACAATGGAGCGCGCCCTGCTCGGCACCACGGACCTGGGACGACTGCCATGCCGCCGACCGTCACCGATCTGCTCGACTCGCTGCGCTCGCTCCGCCTGCTGGAGCCCGAGAAGATGCAGAAGCTGGCCGACCTGCAAGCCCGCATCCCGGACGCGCAGACCCTGGCCAAGAAGCTGGTCGAGAGTTCCTGGCTGACCAAGTACCAGGTCAACTTGCTCTATCAGGGCAAGGGCAAGGACCTGGTGCTCGGTTCCTACATCCTGCTCGACCGCATCGGCGAAGGCGGCATGGGCGAGGTCTACCGGGCCAAGAACTGGAAGCTGGGCCAGGTCGTCGCCCTCAAGGTCATCCGCAAGGACCGCCTGCAAAACGAGAACTCCGTCCGCCGCTTCAAGCGCGAAGTGACGGCCACGGCCAAGCTGTCACACCCCAACATCGTCCGCGCCCTCGACGCCGACCAGTCGGGCAACATCCACTTCCTGGCGATGGAGTTCGTCGAAGGCGGCGACCTGCTGCGCCTGGTGAAGACCAAGGGCCCGCTGCCGGTGCCGCAGGCATGCGAGTTCATGCACCAGGCGGCGCTGGGCTTGCAGCATGCCTTCGAGCAGGGCATGGTGCATCGCGACATCAAGCCTTCCAACTTGCTGGTCGATCTCAAGGGCACGGTGCGCATCCTCGACATGGGCCTGGCCCGCATGGAGGACGCCGAGGACAACAGCGCCACGTTGACCCAGGAAGGCTCGGTGCTGGGCTCGCTCGACTACCTGTCGCCCGAACAGGCCCTGAACGCCCGCGCCGCCGACACCCGCTCCGACCTCTACAGCCTGGGCTGTACGTTCTACTTCATCCTGACGGGCCAGGTGCCCTTTCCCGGCGGCACCGCCACCGAGAAGCTGCTCAAGCATCGCCTGGAGGAGCCGAAGCCGATCGAGCAGATTCGCGCGGACGTGCCGGCCAAGGTGACGGCCGTGGTCCGCAAACTGATGGCCAAGAAGCCGGAAGACCGCTTCCAGACCGGCGCGGAGTTGGCGGCGGCGCTGGCGGGTGGGCCGGGCAAGATTCCCGCCATCACGGCCCAGAAGCCGCTGGCCGGTGTCGGCACCGCACTCGTCGACGGCCCGACCATCGCCGCCGGGCCGGACACCCTGCGCGGCACCCAGGCCGGCCGCGGCCCCTCGCGCATGCTCTGGCTGGGCATCGGCATGGCGCTGCCGTTCCTCCTGTGCTGCACCGGCGGCATTTTCCTGGCTATGCTGAAGAGCAATGACAGCGACAGCACCCAGAAGTCGGTCGAGAAGGGCAAGACTTCGGCAAAGTCCACGCAGCAGGCCGGGCCGACTTACGTCAAGATGGGCACGCGCGAGGAGACCATCCTGGCCACGCTCAAATCCGCCGGCTACCCGACGCTCGAAGGCAAATGGCATTCCCTCGGCTTCATGGAGTTCGGCAACGCCAACCCGCCGGAGACCGAACTCGACCTGAAGAAAGCTTACCCCGGCCGGGGCGGCCGGGTGAGCTGGCGGGACTTCCCCGGCATGCAGCTGGGGCAGAATGTAGACCTCAAATCCTACACGGGCTTCGACGCTGCCTCGCAACTCGGCGCCTGCGTCTACCTCTACCGCGAGATCGACGTGGAGCAGGCGGTTGAACTGCCACTCTACGTCTTCGCGGACGATTGGCTGGTCGTCTGGCTGAACGGCAAGGTGGAATTCGAGCGCAAGGGCATCGAGCAATGGCCGTCGCCCGAGCAGCGCGTAATTCTCTTGAAGCTCAACGCCGGCAAGAACAAGCTCTTGCTCAAGGCGGGCAACTTCGTCGGCGAGTTCTGGGTCAACATCATGCCGCACTGGCCGAAGAAGCTGGAAAACCTCTTCGGCAACCAGCTGCGCAAGGATTTCCCGCGCTGAGCCGCAGGTATCGGCCGCTTTCCCGCCACCCAAACCCGGAGGGGCGGCAGAAATGGCCCGCCGCGTCGGCGAGAGCCTTCTGCCGCCCCTCCAGAACTGAAAACCCAACCGCTGGCCGGTCTACCTGCGCACCAGCCGGGCCAGGCCGGCGTCGTAGTCGGCCAGCGAGCGGTGCAGGGAGTTGTAATAGGACTCATCGCCAGCAGCGGCCGGAGCAAACCGCAGGCCCTGCTTGGTCATCTGCTCGATCAACTCGCCGACGCTCACCGCCTTGGCTTCCCACTTGCCATTCAAGTAGTTCGCCGCGTTCGGCTGACTGAGCAGCTTGACGTTGTCGGACAACTGGTTGACGTACTTCACGCTCTGGATGTACTCGTTGGCGCCCATGTCGGCGACGTTCGCCTTCAGGTCGCGACGGAGTTGATCGACGTTCTTACTCAGGCCGTCCAGGGTCTGGAAGTCCAGGTTGCCGTCGATGGTCATCTTGACGGCCTGGGCTGTCAGCTTGTCGATCTCGGCGCGCTGCTTGGTGAAGGCGGGGCGCTGGAGCGGGAAGGGCCAGCGCAGCTTGCCGCCGTCGCGGAGCATGCTGGCGTTGTTGTCGGTGGTGCCCGGCGCGCCGCTGGTGAAGTTGAGGTGCGGCAGCATCTCGTAGTCGAGCGGCACCGCTGGCCCGTGCAGGCCCGTGTCGGTCTGCGTCTTGACGATGGCCAGCAACAGGTCGTTCAGCGCCTTGCCGGACCAGATTTCAGTCTGCGGCGGGTTGTTGCGGCTGCGCAGGTATTGCTGGCGCTGTTCTTCGTCGCGCTGCTGCTCCAGGGTGGGCAGCACGGACTTTTCGTAGAGATATTCGTCGAGCCGCTTGCGGCGGGTGTCAAGCTTGGCCTGCTTCACCTGCTCGCTGGCCATGTACGCCTGCTCGACCTGCATCAGATAGTTGCCCTGCGCATTGATGACGTCGGCGGTGCCGCGCAGGTAACCGCCGTAAGGATCGGCACCGTAGAACGGTGAATAGTTGAACCCGCCGCCGACGGGCACCGCGACGGGCCGCACGATGGTTTGCGTGCGCCCTGGCACGCCGTAGTAACCTTGCGGCGCGCTGCGGAAGACGGCCTGCGCCGGCGCGACGGCGGTCCAGCTGAGCGCGATCAGCCCGACGATGCTGGCAGCAAGCGCCTGGCGAATAGTGGTATACATGGTGGAGACCTTTTGCTGTCCGGGTGGTTCTGGAAGAAATCCTGTAAATTTGCTGGTCGCCGACCGAAACTCCCGTAGGGTCCGCTGTGCGGACCACAGCTCGTGTTCAAACCAGTTCAGTGGTCCGCTCAGCGGACCCTACGAGTTGTGGCCGATCGCGCTTACTTGTCGGCCACCGTGGCCTTCGGCGGCAACTTGCCGGGCGGAACCAGCTTGCGCCACGCCTCGACGGCAGCAGTGCGCTCTTCCTTGCTGCCCCACGGGTTGAAGGCCAGCTTACGGCCGGCGGGCACCAGCCGGTGCAGATGCCAGTGGGCCAGGCCGCGCAGGGCCAGGCGGTCGTTGTCCAGCAGGTCGATCAGGAACTCGTAGGTTTCCGGCCGGGACAGGTCGTCGTCGCCGAAGCTGTGCAGCAGTTGCACGGTGGTCTCGGCCTCGCCGGGCTTGAACTTGCCCTTGGTGGTTAGCGCCAGGAAAAGCTTCTGGTCCTGCCCCGGCGCGCGACCGATCCAGTGCCGCAGCGCCAGCACGCCCGCGTTCCAGACGTCCGCGTGTTTGGTTTCGGTCAGGGCGTGGCCCAGGCGTTCCAGGTCGTCGGTCGCGCCCATCAGGTAGATGGCCGTCGTGCGCTCGACTTCCTGGTCGGAAGCGGACAGTTCGTCCAGGGCCTGCGGGACCGACTTGGCGACGGCCAGCTTGCGGAACTTGGCCAGCGTGGCTTTGACGAGCTTGGCCCGATCAGTGTTGCCTTCTTCGGTGGCCCAGGCCGGCAGCTTGTCCAGGTGCTTGACTGCGGCGTCGGATTCGCCCAGGTCGTCCACCTCGATCAGGGCCGGGCCAGGCGGCGCTTTCAGGTTGAAGTGCTTGTGCGGCCCCTTGACCTCGGCCTCGCCCTTGAGGACCAGGAGCATGGCGGAGATTGACGGACGCTCGTCGGGCTTGGGCACTTTGTGGAAGTGCGTGCCGCGCGGCCAGCGGCCAAAAATTTCCAGCGCGACCTTGGTTCCCGGCTCCTCCAGCACGATCTCGCAGGACTCGCCGGGGCCGCGGATCTTGATCTTGGCGGCACCCTTCGCCTTGGTGTTGGTCAACTCGATCCGGCCGCGCAACAAGGCGAACTCCAGATCGGAGTCGCCGGGCGGCAGCAGGATGAGGGCGGTTTCCAGCACGGGCGTCGTGTGGATCGAGCAGCACATGTCGCCGTGAACGGCCAGGCGCACCGCGCCGTTATTGGTCTCCAGGGCGGCTTCGTTGCCGGCCAGCAGCATTTCGCCGGGGTGCAGGTCTTCCTTGGCCTTCACGATCTGCCAGTCCTTGTCGAGCACCTTGTCGAGCGGCAGGCGGCGCAGCCAGGTGGCGGCCTCCGTCGTGGCCTTGGCCACCGGCGGCAGTTTTAGCAGGTCTTTGGGCAGCAGGTCCTTGGGCAACTTCGGTAGATCCTTGGGCAGCTTGGGCAAATCCTTGGGCAACTGGCCGGCGTTGCCGGGCGCGGCGTCGCCCAGGAAGGCGGCGAGCAACATCAGGCTGCCGCCGACGGCGGCGAACGCCGGCAGCAGGCGGTGCGGTCCGGAAGAGACAATGCGCGCGGACATGGATGGCCTCTCCGTGATTACCGGGCTTGCACGTTGATCGGAAATGACTGAGTCACCGTCTTGCCGGTGTGCTTGCAAGACGCCGTAACTTCCACCGTGAATTTGCCGGGCCGGTTGAGCGACAGCAGAAACTGCACCGGCAGCGCCGTGGCGTTGGCTGGCACGTCCTTATCGACCGTGCCCGTGAACGGCTGCGCCAGCGTCGGCTTGCCCTTCTCGTCGAGCACGCGCAGCGTCATGGTCGCGTTGGGCTGCTTCTTCGCGGTATCCCGTCCGAAGCCGACCACCGCGTAGTTGACCCACAGCGATTGCCCCGCTCCGAGCAGATTGGCCGGCACCTCGGCGTCCGGGTCGGCGGTCGTGGTCAGATGAATGATGCCAAACCCCTTGGGCAGCACCGTGAACTTTTGCGACAGGCTCTGCGATTTCTTGTTGGCGCGATCCGTCACGTTGACCGTCAGCGTGTAGTCGCCCGCGGGCTGTTCCAGGCCGATATCGACCTGGGCGAAGGCCGGCAACTTGCTGCCGCCCAGCGAGTTGATGGTCTCCAGGTCGCGCGGCGGCTGGCGGAAGATGACCTTGCCCTTGGCGTCTGCTACTTCCGTCGCCACGCTGTAGAGCACCTTGCCGTTCGCATCCACCGTGATGCCGTCGATGTCGAAGGTCACGCACAGCCGGTCGCCAGGCAGGACCTTGGTGTCCGCCCGCGTCGGCCCAGAAACGCCGTGGCTGACGCGCGCGCCGGTCAGGCTCAGCGTGCCGGCCTGGGCGGGGGGTAGCTGTAACAAGGTCAACAACGCCAGGGTGGTCAACATGGAGTGGTTCTCGTAGAAGAAGGTGCGGGCTCTGCGGACGCCATCACTGTACGGCAGCCGTTTCCGCTGGGCAAGTGGTTGCCCACTCCTGGCGTCAGGCACTACCCATCACCACGGCGGAGGGTTTCCGAATATGCACGGCATCCGCGCCAGTCTGCTGGTTTCCTTCATGGTAGTCCTGGCGTCAACGGCCCGCACCGGAGGAGCCGCCGAACCGCCCCTGCGGCCGAAAGTCGGCATGAACCTGTCCGGCGTCTTCGACTGGTCGCGCGAATGGCCGTTCGTGGACGTCTTCAAGCATTCCCGTCCCTGGTTCAAACACGGGCCGGGCGAGTTCGTTTGGGACGAGCAGGGCTACCCGCTGCTCAAGCCCGGCCAGTCGGTCGATACCCTGCTCTGCCGGGAGATCAGCGGCAACTATCCGCGCGGCAAGTACGTCGCCACCTATGAAGGCTCCGGCAAGGTCGAGATCAAACGCTTCGACGTGAAAAAAGTCCTTCAGGAAACGAAGGGCCGCATCGAGTTCGAGGTCGAACCGGCCCACGGCGGTATTCAGGTCGTGATCGGCGCCAGCGACCCGAAAGACCCGATCCGCAATCTCAAGGTCTGGATGCCCGGCTTCGAGAACGCGAAATCTCCGTTCCATCCATTGTATCTGAAACGCCTGGAGCCGTTCGGCGCCATTCGCTTCATGGACTGGCAGCGGACCAACAACAGTCCGGTGAAGTCCTGGAAGGAGCGCGCGAAGCCCACGGATGCCCGCTGGACCAACGACGCCGGGGTGCCGGTGGAGGTCATGGTGGACCTGGCGAACACGTGCAAGGCGAACCCCTGGTTTTGCATGCCGCACCAGGCCGACGATGAGTACGTCCGCGAATTCGCCAAGGTCGTGAAGGACAAACTCGACCCGGCACTCAAGGTGTACGTGGAGTATTCCAACGAAGTCTGGAACGGCCAGTTCCGCCAGGCCCGCTACGCCCACGACGAGGGCAAGAAGCTCGGCCTGAGCGACAACGGTTTCCAGGGCCAGCTGCGCTACTATGCGCAGCGTTCGGTGCAGGTCTTCAAGATCTGGGAAGAAGTCTTCGGCGACAAGAAGCGACTGGTGCGCGTGCTGGCTTCGCAAGCCGTCAGTCCCTGGGCCAGCGAGCAGGTGCTGACCTGGAAGGACGCCGCCAAGCACGCCGACGCGCTGGCGGTCGCGCCCTACTTCGGCCACTCCTTCGGCAGTCCCAAGACGGCCGACACCGTCGCGAAGATGAAGGTGGAAGACCTCCTCGCCGCGCTAGCGAAAGAAGTAGACGGCGAGAACAAAGGCTTCATCCAGAAGCAGCAGGCGCTGGCGAAGCAGCACGGCCTGGAACTGGTCGCCTACGAGGGCGGCCAGCACCTGGCGGGCCACGGCGGCTCGGAGAACAACCAGGCGCTGACGGACCTGTTCATCGCCGCCAACCGGCACCCGCAGATGTACGACCTCTATCAGCAGCACTTGCGCAACTGGTTCGAGGCCGGCGGCGGGCTGTACATGGTCTTCAGCAACGTCAGCGCGCCGAGCAAGTGGGGCTCCTGGGGCGTGCTGGAAGCGCAGGATCAGCCGGAGGAGAAGGCGCACAAGTATCGAGCGGTGGTCGAGTTCATTCGTCGGAAGTAACCGCCGCCGCTGCCGTCCCCGCTTGCGGATTCGCGAGTTCCTCCCGCCGCGCTGGGTGCCATGCCCACGGCTCTGCGTGGGCATGGGGCCTTCGCAAGCTTCCCATGCCCACGCAGAGCCGTGGGCATGGCACCCGAGCCTCCCATTGAACAAGCGGTCATTTTCTACTGTACCAGCCCGACAGACCGCCGGTCGGTAAGTTCATTCGTCGGAAGCGACAGCGACCGCTTGTGGCTTGGCCAGTTCCTCCCGCCGCGCCATGCGCCGGAAGCGCAGCGCCAGCGGCAGCGCCACGATCATCGCCACGCCGGCGTAGAAGAGGATGACGAACAGCACACCGTCCGCCAGGGCGTCCGTGCCCTTCTCCGAGACGGGGAAGAGCAGGGCTTTGAGCAGCAGCGCCAGGTTCAGGTTGCGCATGGTCGCTTCGACGCCGACCGACAGGCAGTCGGCGCGCGGCCAGCGCAGCACGCGGAAGGGCAACATCACGGCCTGTTGCGCCAGCACGCAGAAGAGGATGATCGCCAGCGGCACCTTCCAGCCCAATTCGGCGGGGCGAATTCGGCCGCTGGCGAGCGAACCCGTCACCATGACGACGACCACGACGAAACCCAGCCGGATGCACCACTTCGAGAAGGTGAACCGCCACGGCACGGCCAGGCGGGACAGCAGCATGCCGACGCACAACGGCAGCAACAGATACAGCGCCAGATCGAGCATCACCCGGCCGACCGGCATCTCGAACTCGGCGGGCACGTAGCCGGCGGCCAATGTCCGCAGCAGCAACGGCACCAGGACCATCGCCGCCAGGGTGCCGCAGCCGGTCAGGGCGATCGACAGCGCAATGTTGCCTTTCCCGAGGTAGGTGAAGACCTTCGACAGCGTGCCGCCCGGCATGGCCGCGACCAGGATCAAGCCGACGGCGATGCCGGGCGACAGGTCGAACCAGCGATTGACCAGCACCGCCAGCAACGGCGTGACGAGGAACTGCCCGGCCGCACCGGCCGCGAAATAGCGGGGTTCGCGGACGATGGCAGTGAAGTCGTTCAGCCGCAACGTCGCGCCCATGCCCAGCATGAACAGGATCAGCTGCACCTGGGCGAAGTGGTACTCGTACTGCGGATAATTCGCAAACATCAGGCCGTCGTCCCCTCGCCCGCATCCGCCGCGCGCGGCTTGGCTTCGTCGTGCAGATCGCGATTGTTCCGGAACGGCAGCACCGTGATCTGCCCGTCGTTTTCCAGGATGGCGACATGGACCTGGGCGACGTCCGTGCAACCCGCCCGACGCAGCGCCGACATGAGTTCGTGATGCGTCAGTTGCTCGTGACGCAAGGCGCGTTCGTCGATGCGGCCGTTGTGGACCAGCAGCGTGGGCTTGCCTTCGACCATGCGCTCCATCCACTTCCAGCGGAAGGTAGCCAGACCGATGCCGTAGTTCAAGGCGACCAGCGTCACCGCCGAGACGACGCCCGCCGTGTACGAGTTGTCGCCGCCGTTCATGGCATTCTGCACCGCGTTGCTCAAAACCAGCAGCAACACCAGGTCGAACGGCGCGAGTTGGCCGATCTGCCGTTTGCCCGTCAGCCGCAACAGGAGCAGCAGCAAGAAATACGTCAGGACGCCCCGCAGGATCAATTCCCACCAGGCGACGGATAGTTCCCACATGGCTGCACCGTTGGCTGGGCAAACTGCTCTTGCGAAGAGTCGGCCGACTTTCGTATGAGGACCGCCTTAGTTCGTGACCGAAGCCTAACTCGCAGGGTCCGCTGTGCGGACCACAAGCCCTCGTCCTAATAAATTCAATGGTCCGCACGGCGGACCCTACGATGGTCCTGGGCTGACTCTTGCGATTTCGAGCGAATCGTGAGCTATTCTTGAACAGCGTCGGGGCCGGTCCCGGGCCGCCGCACGCAGGTCGCCTCGCACATCGAGCTTACTCATGGACGCCACACTGGCTGCGTCGCCCTGGTTGCCCCTGGTCATCTTCGTGGCCGAGCTGGCCGTGGTCACCTGCGGCACCATGCGGGTCATCTTCACCGCGCGGGGCATGCGCTACCTGGCCCCGCTGCTCGGCTTCTTCGAGATCACGCTCTGGCTGTTCGCTATCGGCCAGATCATGCAGAACCTGACGAACTTCCGCTGCCATATGGCCTTCGCGGCCGGCTTCACCTGCGGCAACTTTCTCGGCATCTTCCTCGAAAAGCAGCTGGCGCTGGGCAGCCTGGTCATCCGCATCATCACGCCCAAGGACGCCAGCCCGCTGCTGGCGGGCCTGAAAGCCGCTCACTTCGGCCTGACCACCATCGACGCCGTGGGTGCCAACGGCCCGGTGAAGATCATCTTCACCGTGATCCAGCGTCGCCAGCAGCAGCAGGTCATCCGGCTTATTCAGCGCTTCGACTCGCAGGCGTTCTACTCGGTCGAAGAGGTCCGCTCCGCCCAGGCCGGCGTCTTCCCGGAATCCCGTCCCTGGGTGTTCGGCCTGGTGCCGAGTCTGCTGCGCAAACAACTGGCCGCCTAATCGGCCGCTCGCGGCGAGGGTCAGTACGTCGGGCTTTCCAGCCCGACAGGCAGCGCCGGCGTTGTGCGGTGTCGTCTCCAACTGACATGCGAAACCGGTGCGGCAAGTTGCGGGCGCTACGTGTCGGGCTAGAAAGCCCGACGTACTTCAATGCAGCCGCCCCAACGCTCCCGGCTTAGCACCCCTTCACGCCGGCCAGGTCTGTCCGCCGCCGTCCACGCGGATGATCTGGCCGCTGATGAACCGCCCTGCCTCCGTCGCCAGGAAGGCCACCACGTCGGCGACTTCGTGCGGCCGGCCGTAGCGCACCAGCGTCCCTTCCTCGACCAGTTTCTCCTTCTCGACATCGTGAATGACCATGAAGCGCGGCGTCACGGTGCCGCCGGGCGCGACGCAGTTCACCGGCACGTTGAACGGCCGCAGCTGCACCGCCAGGCAGCGGGTGTATTCGTGGACCGCCGCCTTGGCC
>JAEUIF010000441.1 GCA_016795185.1 Planctomycetia bacterium
GGGCGGGTGCGGGGTTGGTGTGGGGTGACAACGCACGGGTTCCGGGAGCTTCCACCCCTCACCCCACCCCCTCTCCCGCAAGGGGAGAGGGGCGCAAGGTTTTGGCGCTGACATTCGATTGAAACGCGCTTGCAACAGCGCGCCGGGTCCATAAGAAGATTAAGGGTTGGTCAGGACGCACAATCGCTGTATACTCCCTATTTTCCCACCCCGTTTCCGGGGCCGAGGAACAAAAAGCCAACATCGCTGGCCGACGGCTTCCCGACGCAGTCCGGCCGGTAACCGAGAGCCGAGAGCCGGTGTCCGCAATGAACCATGACAGTCCCGCTCCGCCCCGACCCCGCTGCCGTCCATTGATGGGGCTGCGGGTGGTCGGCACCGGCAGCTATGTCCCGGACGCCGTCGTCTCCAACGAACACCTCCACAAGCGGCTCGGTTTCGATTCGGACTGGATCGTCAAACGCACCGGCATTCTCGAACGCCGCCACGCCTTGCCTCACCAGGCCACCAGCGACCTGTGCTGCGAGGCCGCCAAGAAGTGCATCGCCCAGGCCAAGGTCGATCCCAAGGACATCGACCTGCTGCTGCTGGCGACCTTCACCCCCGACATGGCCTTTCCCGCGACCGCCTGTCTGGTGCAGGACCGACTGGGGCTACGCTGCCCGGCCGTGGACATGCAGGCGGCCTGCGCCGGTTTCATGTATGCCTTCATCACGGGCGCGGCTTACGTGCTTTCGGGCGCGAGCGACCTGGCGCTGATCATCGCGGGCGACTGCAACTCGCGCATCCTCAACCCCGACGACCTGAAGACCTATCCGCTGTTCGGCGACGGCGCTGGCGCGGTGCTGCTGACGCGCGGGCGGCCCGACCAGGGCATCCTCAGCTATAGCATGGGTTCCGATGGTTCCGGCGGCGACCTGCTCTGCCGGCCAGCCTGCGGCAGCCGCTTGCCGCCGACCGCCGAATTGCTCGACCGCGGCATGCACTACATGCAGATGGACGGCCGGGCCGTATTCCGCTGGGCGGTGGCCATCCTCTGCGACACCATTCAGGACGTGCTCAACGCTTCCGGCCTGAAGCCCGAGGACATCGACCTCTACATCCCGCACCAGGCCAACATCCGCATCATCAACGCCGCCATCGACGTGCTGCACATCCCGCGCAGCCGGGTCTACAACAACCTGGAGCGTTACGGCAACACCTCGGCCGGCTCCGTGCCGCTGGCGCTGGACGAAGCCATCGCCGAGGGGCGCGTCAAGCCGGGCCAGCGCATCGTGCTCAGCGGCTTCGGCGCTGGCCTGAACTGGGGCACCGCCGTGGTGTGCTGGTGAAAGTGGATTTCCTCTCATGGCCGCCCGCCCATCCCGAAAGCACATTCGCCGCTTTCAGCGCGTCGCCCAGCAGCGACTGGAAGAAGCACACTTTCTACTCGCACACGACTACGTCAACGCCAGTGTTTACCTGGCCGGCTATGCGGTAGAATGCATGCTGAAGGCGCTGATACTGGCTAACGAACCGCCGAAGCAGCATGAGGAAACCGTCGCATCGTTTCGGGGCAGCGCCGCGCACGACTACGCCTGGCTCAAGCACCAGCTGCGCCAACGCGGAGTGGTGTTGCCTCGCCCGATTGAACGACAGCTGGCACAGGTGGCCGGCTGGTCCACCGATCTGCGCTACTCCGTCGCCAGGACGCATCGGCGCGTCGGGGAGCAGTTTCTGAAGGCCACCGAAGCAATCGTGACCTGGGCCAATGGGAGGATTTAAGATGGCCGCTTCCGGGAATCCGGCTCGTCGTCCGTCGGCGGCCCGCTCCGCGTCTCGCCCACTTAACGGGACGGCTGCCGCGCGCTCCGACGAGGCGGATCGAGTGCTGCTCCGGATTCGAGAACTGCTGGAACGCGACTATCTGCGGGACCATCCGCAGGCCTGCGTTGCCGTCAAACGCTTCACTCCCGATGCAGTGCGCGTCCGGATCATTGATCCGGCCTTTGAGGGCGTGCTGCTGACCGAACGCGACCCCGAAGTCTGGAACGTGCTGGAGCAACTGCCCGACAATTGCTTTGGCGAAATCGCCATGCTGGTGCTGGTGAGTCCGTCGGAAACCCGGACCTCCTGGGCCAACCAGGAGTTCGAGGGCGGCCCGGTCCCGGCAACTGACGGCGTTGCCCGTCCAGATTGATGCCATCCCCGCGCCCCGCGAAATTCCTTGACTTCCCCGCCGCTTCCGGCGAAACAACATCTGCCCGGATGATTCGCGTTCCCATCTCCCGACCAAACTATTCGCCCTGGTTGCCCGTCGAGTATGCGCTATCAGCGTTCGTACCTGATTTTCTTTCAGCAGCCGGACTGGCCCATCACCTTGCTCGCCTGCGCGGTCTGCATGATGGTGCCCGGCTTCGGCTGGGGCGTGCTGCTGGGGTATCTCTTTGAAGTGATGGAGCACCTGCAACGGCAGCCGGGCGACAGCTTTCCGGCTTTCGACATGCAGCGGCTGGGCGTCTATCTGCGGCGCGGACTGGCTGCGGCCTTGCTCCATGGCGCGGTCTGGCTGTCGGTGCTGATGGTATTCATCCTGGTGCTGGGCACCTCGCTCGCCCCCGGCACGCCGCCGCGCAGCCCCGGCATCGGCGCGAAGCTGCTGGCCACGGGCCTGTCGCTGGCCGTGCTGGTATTCGTGCTGCTCGGCAGCCTGTTGCTGCTGCCGGCGACGTTCTACCTCGGTCTGAAGCGCGAAGGCGGCCTGCCCGACGCCCTGCGTTTCGCCCAGGAGTTCGTGAAGCTGGTCCGGGTCGAACTGCTGCTGGTGCAGGTGTTCGTGCTGACCACGGGACTCACGCTGCTCTCGCTGGGGGTGATGCTCTGCGGCTTCGGCGCACCGCCCGGACTGGCGCTGATGGCCTTTGCCCAGTACCACCTGCTGGGGCAACTTTACGAACTGTACTTGCAACGCGGCGGCGCTGCCATTCCGCTGGAAGCGGCGGAACCGGCGGCGACCAGCGCTTGAGGAGACATCCGCGATGCTGCGTCCATTCACCGCCGCTGCCGTGCTGCTGCTAACCGCCGCCACCGCCCAGGCCGGGCTGGAGATTCAGAACATCCAGGCGGCTTACGGCCCGCTGCTGCCCGAACGCAAGGCCCTCGAATACTACTCCCTGGACCTGATCTATTTCCGCTACCTGGTCAGCGGCGCGAAGACCGACGCCCAGGGCCAGGTCGATGTGGAAGCGACCGTCAAGCTGCTCGACGCCAACGGCAAGGAAGTCCACAACCAGAAGGTGCCTTACAAGGGCAGCCTCAGCCTGGGTGGCGACGCCTTCGCCGGCGCAGTCTACCTGTCGCTCAACGAGCAGTTCCTTTCCGGCACGTACAAGCTGGTCGTCGAACACACCGACTATCCGGGAACCAGCAAGGCGGCGTTCGAGCGCGAAATCAAAATCAAATCGACCGAGTTCGCCCTGGTCTTCCCGCGCTTCTCCTACGATGCGGAAGGCCGCATCCTCGCGCCGCCGGGCGGCCTGGTGCATCAGTCGCTGTACTTCCGCATCGGCGTCATCGGCTTCGACCGTACCGGGGACCGCGTCGAACTGGTGTCGCACGTGCAGCTGCTGGACGCCCAGGGCAAGGAACTGCTGCCGAAGGCCCTGGAGACCGTCATCAAGGAGAACGATCCCAAGACGGTGAAGGCAACGGACGTGGCCAACTTCAGCGGTTCGCTCGGCCTGCACCGGCCGGGCGACTTCACGCTACGCATCACCGTCACCGACCGACGGAGCGAGAAGACGACGCGCTTCGAGATGCCCCTGCGGGTGGCGTTTCCGTGATGCCTGCCGATATCGCCTCTCTCCCCCCTTGCGGGAGAGGGGTTGGGGTGCGGGGACAACGCTCGAACTTACCACCCCTCACCCCAACCCCTCTCCCGCAAGGGGAGAGGGGCGATGGGTTATTGCAACAGCCGCCGATAGCGACGCTGCACCAGCCGGTCGGAGATGCTGGCTGGCAGCCAGCGGAGTATGCGCACCGGCCAGACGTCGCGCGCTGGAAACGCGATAAACGGCTGACGGCGACGCACCGCTTCGACGATCCGTGCCGCCGCATCTTCCACCTCAAGAAGCCGAGGCAACTTGAACGCGATCTTCGCCGTCATGTTGGTGCGAATCCAGCCGGGGCAGACCGTCGTCACTGCGATGCCGGCTGGGGCGAGTTCCACCCGCAGGGCATCGAGCAAGCCGTTCACGCCTGCCTTGCTGGCACAGTAGGCCGCCATGCGCGGGAAACCGCGATACGATGCCAGGCTGGACAGCGCCAGCAGATGCCCGCTGCGCCGGCGGAGCATGCCGGGCAGCACGGCGTCGATGCTATGCACCACGCCGATCAGGTTGACGCGAATCACATCCGCCACCACCTGGCCATCGAACGACAGCGCGGAGGTTTCCCGACCGATGCCGGCGCTGGCGATGAGCAGATCGGTTGGCCCGACCTTCTCCTCCAGCGCGCGCACGGCTTGCAGCGTGGCGTCGCGCTCGGTGACGTCGGCCACGGTCCAGGCGACATGCTTTTCGCCCAGTTCACCGGCCAGCTTCTCCAGGCCCTCGGCTTGCAGGTCCAGAGCGGCGATCTTTGCGCCATCGGCGGCCAGCTGCCGGGCCAGTTCCCGGCCGATGCCATTGGCCGCGCCGGTGATGAGCACGACCTTGCCGGCGAAACTCGTCATCATTGCCTCGCTTCGAGTTGGCGGAATCAACGGCGCACGCCCGCGCGGCGGGCTGGAGCGTTTCGCAAATGGATGTAGCACCGGGCGCTATGGTCCGCACAGCGGACCCTACAAATTGCTGTAGGGTCCGCTGTGCGGACCACTCCAGCCGGTCGCAAAATGCTCTATCTTACTTGCAGAAGTTAGCCACGATCTCGACGAACTCTTTTTCCCGCTCGAACATCAGCAGATGCCCGCAGTTCGGGATGCGTTTCATTTCGGCCTGCGGCAAGTGCTTGCGGTACGCTTCGCCATAACTGGGCGGCACCAGGCGGTCCTTGTCGCCCCAGACCAGCAGCACTGGGCACTGCACGCGGCGCAACCGTTCCGCCAGCTTGGGATTGTAAGGCCGGTCCCAGACCAGGCGGGCCAGCACGGTCAGCGCCTGGTAGCCCTTCATGCGGCGCTCGTCGTCGGCGTCGTCCGGAAAGATCGTGCGGGCCATCGCCGAGTTCGGTTCGTGAAAGCACAGCTCGCGGAGCTTCGCCGGTTCGCGCATGTAGCGGAACATATCGGGCAGCGGTTCTTCCTCCACCCACAAACCCGGAGCGCCGGCGATCCACAGCTTGCGCACGCGCTCCGGCCAGCGGACGGCGAACTCCGCCGCAATCCAGCCGCCCAGGCTGACGCCACCCAGGTTGACCTGCTCCAGCCCGAGCGCGTCGAACAACTCGACATAGTGAAAGGCCATGTCCTCGACGGTGTCGATACGGTCGAAGCCGGCGCTGGCGCCGAAGCCGGGGTGCGTGGGCGCGTAGACTTTGAACTGCTTGGCCCAGGTCTGGTAGAACGGAAACCACATGAACGCTTCGCCGAGCGTGCTGTGCAGGTAGACGAAGGGCGGGCCGTCGCCGCCGTGGATGATGACCGTGGAGCGGCCCGCCACGTCGATGGTTTCGGGCTGTCCACCGCCGCGCGCCAGCAGCACGCGGGCGCCGTATTTCAGCTTTTTCAGGGTCTCGAACATATTTGAGTCCACCCGCGTTTAGCCGCGAGCCAAAGGCGAGCGCTGTTCGGAGCGCTCGCCTTTGGCTCGCGGCTAAACGAGCTAAACGACCTTGTTCCGAAAGTGCGGCAGTACCTCGCGGGCCAGCAACTCCATGCTCTTGCGCGCGAGGTGCGTCGCTGTCGCCCCCGTCTGACAGCCGGTGAGGACCACGCCCGCGCCTAGTTTTTTTAAGCAATCGTCGAGCTTCTGGCGCACCGTCTGCGGGCTGCCGACGATGGCGAACATGCCTTTTTCGATGTCATCCCAGCTCTTCTGCACCGCCAGGAACTTGTCCTGGTTCTTCATGATGGCGACCGCCGACTTCGGCGAGGTGTAGCCCGGCGGCGTGGTGCCGATGCCCTTGAGCAGGTTCTTCACGAAGTACCACAGCGCTGGCTCGAATTCTTCCCGCGCCTGTTTGTCGGTCTCGGCGACGTAGATTGGCACGCCCCAGCCCAGCTGTTCCGGGGCCGGCGTGTAGCCCGCCTTCGCGCACGCCTCGCGGAACATCTCGAAGGTGCGCTTGAAGACGTCGATGTGAAAGTACGGGATGCCCATGTAGCCGTAGCGGCGCTGGGCCACAAATTCGATGGTCTCCAGGCTGCCGACGCCCGGAATCCAGATCGGCGGATGCGGCTGCTGCAACGGCCGGGGCCAGGGGTTCACGTAGCGCAGGAAGTAGTGCCGGCCGTTCCAGACGAACGGCCCCGGCGTGGTCCACGCCTTCACGATCAAATCGAGGGCTTCGCGATAGCGTTCCCGCGCGAAGGTCGGATTGACGCCGTAGGCGAAGTACTCCGGCCCGCCGCCGATGACCATGCCGGCGACGAGTCGGCCGCCGCTCATCACGTCGAGCATGGCGAACTCTTCCGCCACGCGCAACGGCGGGTTGTACATCGGCAGCGCATTGCCGACGACGGCGATCTTGCAGCGTTTTGTCCGCTGCGTCAGCGCGCCGGCGATGATGTTCGGCGACGGCATCAACCCGTAAGCGTTCTGATGGTGCTCGTTGACGCAGACGCCGTCGAAGCCCAGTTCGTCGGCGTAGGCGAGGGTATCAATGTACTCCTGATACAGTTGATGCCCCTTCACGGGGTCGTAGAGCGCGTTCGGCACCCAGATCCAGGCGGAATCGTATTTCTCGTCGAAGTCGTCGGGCAAGTACGGCCAGGACATCAGGTGGAAGAAGTAGAACTGCACGCGGAGAACCTCCGGGTTCAAGGCTGCCGTGCTTCCTGAATGCGTTCGTTGGCCCAGGCTTGGTCTTCGGTCGATAAGGCGGGTATGCACGGGGCATTGTAGTTCAAATCGTCCCGGTAGTTGCCCGCTTCGTAGACCTGATCCAGCACCGCCTGAATATCGAGCACCACGTCCGGGTCGTTGTCGGCCAGCGGCACGCGGATGCGCGGCAAGCGTTCGGGCAGGCGGCGCGGGTACAGTTCGTAAGTGTCGCGCAGGCCAACGCCCCGATTCACGCAGACCAGGTAGTAATAGGGGCCGCGATTGCGCGCCGCCCACTCCGGCACCGCCAGCACATGCGGCCCGAACCGCAACAGATCGATCTCCACCAGATGGGCATTGCTGCTCAGCACTTCCCGCTGCTTGGTTTCATACGATGTGCGTCCCGGCCCGGCATATTTATTGGTCGGACTGAGCAACTCGATGACCGTGACGACGCGCCGGTCCGTGTCCCGGTCGCGAATCGCGATGTACGCTTCGTGGACTTCCAGCGGGGCCACTTGCACCAGCAAAGCAGTGTCCGCTTCGGCGAGCGCCACCGCCACACCGCCATTTCTCGTATGCTGCTCCTGGACCAACACATCGGGTGCAATCTCGCGGTCAGGTTCTTCGATATAGACCCGTGTTTCAATGGCGGCAGTGTAGCGTGGCCGCAGACGTGGTTGCAGGGCATCGGCAGCGTAGGTAATCAAGCGGTGATGCACCCCAGGCCAGCGCTGGGCGTCTTCCAGGTAGGGGTCCATGCCCGGAAAGATCATGGCCATGCCGACCTCCAGCAAGCAACGTGCGGACTGCGTGGTATTCTATCAATCGATTGGGTTCAGCGTCATTTTCGGGCGTCGGGACTGCGCAAGTTCGCGAGAAGACCCGCGCGGCTTCTTGCAGCGTGCGCCGTCTAGCCCTAAAATACAAGTCTCGCGATGGCCTGCCCCCGTGCATGCCTTGTCGCGGTTTGCCGGCGATTCCGGCGCACTCGAGGGCGACCGATGGCCGGCAAGCGCTACCTCATGAATCCCATTCGCACCACCAAGCAAGGCCAGCAGATCAACGTCGGCAAGGACAGTGCCACCTATCAGGCCATCGTCAACACGATGACCATGCACCCCGACGACATGAAGGAAGCCGGCATCGCGCCGGGGGCCAGCGTACGGGTGCGTTCAGACAACGGCGAGGCCGTCTTTCTCTGCCAGGAAGGCAAGGTGCCGGCCGGCATGATCTTCGTGCCCTACGGCCCGCCGACCTGTCACCTGATGGGCCAGACCACGGACGGCACCGGCATGCCCACGTCCAAGGGCTGGGAGGTCGAGGTGGAACCGCTCCCGCCCGCGTAGCCCGTGATGAATCGGAGGAAAGGCAAGATGGCAGACAACAGCGAACGCGAGGCGGGCTCCCGGCCGTCTCCGACAGCACCGGCGGACAGTCCGCCGCCGTGGGAACAGATCGAAGCCGGCCGCTACCAACCGCGGCGCATCAAGGGCAGCTTCCCCGGCCGGGAGTTGGGGTGAACGTTCTTCGTGCCGCCCGGTCCGGGCGGAAATCTGGAGAAATGAGGGTGCCGAAGCGGTTCGCGCTGCTTCGTGTCAGGAGCCAACCATGATTCACTACCATTCGGCTTACTACCAGATCGAGGATGGTTGGTTCATGGCCAAGGTTCTTGATTTTCCGGGCGTGGTCACGCAGGGAAAGAACCTGGAGGCGGCGCGGCGCATGTTGCGCGACGCCTTGCGCGAAATGGCCCTGTGGAACCTGGAAGAAGGACAGCCGCTGCCCTTGCCGAATCCAAAGGCCACCGACCGGAAAGCCGACCTGTTGGAACCGATCCGCCTCACGGTTCGGGTTCAATCCGGGGTCGCGTCGTGAACCGTAGAAATCCACAAGCAACTGGGCGTTCCTCCTCCGAGCGATAAGTAGGTGGATTGTCATGCCTGAATTGAAGATCGTGAAGAACGCGACCTGCACCTTCTGCGGCTGCGTCTGCGACGACATCGAACTGCACGCGGAAGGCGAGCGCGTCGTCGAGACCAAGCGGGCGTGCAGCCTGGGCGAATCGTGGTTCAAACACCACACCGCCGAACGGCTGTATCCCGACGCGCTGATCGACGGTAAGCCCGCGACCGTGGACGACGCCGTCGAGGTCGCCGCCGAGTACCTGTACCGGGCGCACATGCCGCTGGTCTACGGGCTGAGCAACACCACCTGCGAGGCCCAGCGGGAGGCGGTCTTCCTGGCCGAGTTGATCGGCGGGGTGATTGACAGCCATACTTCGCTCTGACACGGTCCTACGGAAATAGCCGCTCAGTTGGGCGGTAAGGTCACGTGTACGCTGGGCGAAGTCAAGAACCGGGCCGACTTCATCATCTACTGGGGCGGCAACCCGGCCGAGTGCCATCCCAGGCATTTCACGAAGTACACCCTGACGCAGAAGGGCAAGTTCGTGCCCACCGGCCGCAAGGGCCGCACGATGGTCCTGGTGGACATCCGCGAGACGCCGAGCGCCAAAGCGGCGGACGTCTTCCTCCAGGTCCGGCCGGGCAAGGACTTTGAGATGGTTGCGGCCCTGCGCGCCCTGGTCAAAGGGCAGCCGGTGGACCCCGCGCTGGTAGCCGAGACCGGGCTGACCGTCGAGCAACTGCAAGACTTCGTCAACCAGATGAAGTCTTGCAAGTTCGGCGTGCTGTTCTTCGGCATGGGTCTGTCGATGACACGCGGCAAGCACATGAACTCGGCGTCGGTGCTGGCGCTGGCCGCTGAGTTGAACGCCTTCACCAAGTTCGTCGCCATGCCGATGCGCGGCCACGGCAACGTCACCGGCGCCGACGTGATCCTGCGCTACACGACGGGCTACCCGTTCGGCATCAACCTGTGCCGAGGCTATCCGCGCTTCAACCCTGGCGAGTTCTCGACGGTGGACCTGCTGGTGCGCGGCGACAACGATGCGTCGTTGATCCTCGGCGCGGACCCCGGCGCGACCATGCCGCAGCCAGCCATCGAGCACCTGGCCAGAACTCCGACCATCGTGCTCGACCCCAAGGTGACGCACACCAGCAAAATCAGCCGCGTGCATATCACGACGGCCGCCACCGGAGTAAGCGCCCCCGGCACGGTCTACCGCATGGACGAGGTGCCATTGCCGCTGCGCCCGGCCCTGAAGTCCCCGTACCCCACGGACGAGGAAGTGATGCGCCGCATTCGCGAGGCGGTGATGAAGAAACCAGCCTGGCTGCCGGCGGCGAACGGCCGGCTGGCGGCGCGGGCGTGAACGATCCCGGCAGAAATAAGGCCGCAGTCATCGAAGAGTGAGTTTGCGAATCGCTCCAGCAAGAATGAACTTTCAATAGCTGACAGCTATGAACTGATAGCTGTCAGCTATTCATGAAACGGATTCGTTGAACAACCAAGGTGAGGCAAGACCGCCTTGAGCGGATTGTGACGTATGCCACCATGTCGGAGTTGTGGCCCGAGGAGCGGTCGCTGCGCCTGGAGATGAACATGCCGCTGCTCGATCATTTCCACCCGCCGTTGCGCGGGCCGCGCCGTTGGGAGGGCTTTCACCACGCCTGGGCGACCAACATTGCCCAGCATCTGAACCAGGATGTGCTGCCCGCCGACTACTTCGCCGAGCCGGAAATCAGCCTGGGACCGAACCTGGAGATCGACGTCGCGAACTTCGCCTTGAACGGCGGACAAGCAGCCGCTGGTACGGGGACCGGCACGGCCGTCTGGGCTCCGCCTCAGCCGACGCTCACGTTCCCGGTGGATTTCGCCCACCTGGAAGTGTGCGAGGTGCGCGTCTATGAAGACCTGGGCGGCGCGCAACTCCGGGCCGCCATCGAACTCGTCAGCCCCGCCAACAAGGACCGGCCGGGCAGCCGGCGGACCTTCGCGGCCAAGTGCGCGGGCTATCTCAAGCAGGGTGTGGCCCTGATCGTCATCGACGTGGTGACCGAACGAGTCGCGAACCTGCACGCGGAGCTGCTGGAAGTCCTGGAGGTCACGCAGGCGGTCTGGAACTCGCCGACACAACTTTCGGTCATCGCCTACCGCCCCGTGGCGGTGCAAGGTCAGGCGCGCGTCGAAGCCTGGCCCGAAGTGTTGGCGCTCGGCCAATCGCTGCCTGTTGTGCCTTTGTGGCTGGGACCAGACATTTGCGTTTCGCTACGCTTG
Organism: Planctomycetia bacterium; assembly: GCA_016795185.1. Classification (GTDB taxonomy): domain Bacteria; phylum Planctomycetota; class Planctomycetia; order Gemmatales; family Gemmataceae; genus JAGVLI01. The sequence continues at coordinate 11,142 of JAEUIF010000441.1, forward strand.
GAAGAAACTTATACCGCCACCTGCGACGGCCTGCGGATCGCGCTGCCTTGACTGGCCCGCGTTGGACGACGATTCATCAAGCCAAGGAAGATCACGGAACATGCTACGGATCACCGGCGGGAAAGTGTATGACCCCGCTCACGGCATCGACGGCGTCGTCCAGGACATCTGCATCGCGGACGGCAAGATCGTGGCCGACGTGGGCGCGGGGCGCACGCTCGACGCCACGGGCATGATTATCTTTCCCGGCGGCGTGGACATTCATACGCACGTCGCCGGCGCTGCGCTCAACTTCGCGCGCGGCCTGACGCCGGAGAACCAGCGGGCCGCAGCGCCCTTCCTGCACACCAAAGACCTTCGCATGGGGCTGGGCGGTCCCACGCCGACGACCTTCGCCACCGGCTACCTCTACGCCGGCATGGGCTACACCACGGTCATGGAAGCCGCCGTGCCCGTGCTGTCCGCCAAGCACACGCACGAGGAACTGCGCGACACGCCCATCGTGGACAAGGCGTGCCTGGTGCTGATGGCCAACAATGAAATCGTGCTCGATCTGCTCGAAGCCGGCGAGACGGAACGCGCGAAACAAGTGGTGGCCTGGTTGATCTGGGCGGCCAAGGTCTACGGCGTCAAGGCGGTCAACCCCGGCGGCGTCGCCGCCTGGAAGTGGGGCAAGGACGCCAAGCAGATGGTCTCGCCCATCGCCGGCTACAGCACGCTGACGCCCGCGAAGATCATCGGCGGGCTGGCCGCGATCATTGACGACCTCGGCTTGCCGCACCCGATTCATTTGCATTGCAACAATCTGGGCGCTCCAGGCAACGTCTCCACGACGCTCGATTCCATCAAGGCCCTGGAAGGCCGGCGGGCGCACCTGGCCCACCTGCAATTCCATGCCTACGGCGGCGACGACTGGCACACGATGCGCTCCGAGGCCGTGCAACTGGCCAGCTACTTCAACACCCAGAAGCACCTGACCGCGGACGCCGGCGCGATCCTCTTCGGCAATGCCGTCACCATCACTGCCGACGGCCCCTGGCAGCACCTGCTCTACCAGCTGACCGGCCGCAAGTGGGGCAACATCGACGTCGAGAACGAGACCGGCTGCGGCATCGTGCCCTACACCTACAAGGGCAGCAACCTCGTCAACGCCGTGCAGTGGGCCGTCGGCCTGGAACTGCTGCTGCTCATCGACGACCCCTGGCGCATCTTCCTGACCACCGACCATCCCAATGGGGCCTGCTTCTGGCGCTACCCCGAAATCATCCACCTGCTGATGAACGCCGAGTACCGGCGCGAGTGCATCCAGAAACTGCCGCCCAAGGCGCTGAAGCGCATCACGCTGCCGGACCTGACCCGCGAATACTCGCTTTACGAGATCGCCATCATCACCTCGGCCGGCCCGGCGCGAGCCATGAGCATGCCCCAGAAGGGCCACCTGGGCGTGGGCGCGGACGCCGACCTCACGATCTACAACCAGAACCCGGACGGCGCGATGATGTTCCGCTACCCGCGCTACGTCATCAAGGGCGGCGAGATCGTCGTCGAGGAAGGCGACCTGCGCAAGAGTATCGAAGGCCGCGAGTTCGTGGTGAAGCCAGCTTTCGAGCCGCAGATCGAGGACTATTTGCGTCCGCTATTCCAGCAGTGCTACACGATGTCGTTCGAGAATTATCCCGTGGAACTGGAGCGCGTCCACGGCTTGCAGATGGCCGATTGCCTGCCGCGCGGCTGATGGTTCCGGCGTAGGTCAGGCTTTCCAGCCTGACAAAGTAGGTCAGGCTTTCCAGCCTGACAAAGTAGGTCAGGCTTTCCAGCCTGACTTTCCGCAGCATGTCAGGCTGGAAAGCCTGACCTACCTAACACTGACATGATAACCCTGACCCTCAAACAGCAGCCCGTGGTGCCCCTGGAAGCGGAGAACCTCTCGCCGGACGTGCTGGCACCGCTGACGCACGACGCCATCCGCGCGTTGCCGGTCTATCACGGCAAGCACCAGTGCCGGCTCGACGAGTTCTTCGACGTGGACGGTGAAGCCAGCGACCAGCTGACCGTTCGGGGCGACTGCACCAAGGTCAAGTGGCTCGGCCGGGCGATGACGCGCGGCAAGCTGACGGTCCAGGGCCACGCCGGCATGCACCTGGGCGCGTTCATGAAAGGCGGCGTCATCGAAGTGCAGGGCAACGCCTCCGACTGGGTCGGCGCGGAGATGTCCGGCGGGCTGATTCGCGTCAGCGGCAACGCGGGCGGCCAGGTGGGCGCGGCCTATCGCGGCAGCATGTCGGGCATGAAGGAAGGGACCATTCTGATCGGCGGCTCGGCGGGCCTGGAAGTGGGCATGCGCATGAAGCGCGGCACCATCGTCATCGGCGGCCCGGTGCGCGACTTCGCCGGCCTGCAAATGAAGGGCGGCACGCTCTTCTTGCTTCAGGGCGCTGAACTCCGCACCGGCGCCTGGATGATTCGCGGCACCATCGTGTCCATGAAGCCGCTGAATCTGCTGCCGACGTTCCTCCCCGCCTGCACCTACCGGCCGTCATTCCTCCGTCTCTACACCCGCTTCCTCCGCTCGCTCGAATGCCCGTTGCCCGTAGGGATGCACGGCGGGAGCTATCAGCGCTTCACCGGCGATGCGTCGGTGCCCGGCAAGGGCGAGGTGCTGGTCTGGCAGGCGTGAGCGAATGGGAGTCCTATTGAGAAAGTAGCGCGAAGCCGCAAGCGGAGACGCCGCTTGCGGCTTCGCGCGTATTCGCACGATCATTACTGCTCCAGGGCCGCGCCCTTCTTGCGCAGCGCTTCCTCGATCATCCGTTTCAGCTCGGCCGAGTTTTCCTGGACGCGCTTCACGCCCAGTTCAGCGCCTTTCTGAAACATCACCGGCAGCTTCTCGACGGCTTTCTTGCCCGTCGGCGTGCGGTAGAACGCGGTGATTTCCTTCAATTCCGGGTCCGTGAACTCGGCGACGTAGATGGCGATCAGGTCGTCCTTGACGGCGGCATAGCTGATGTGCTTGATGAGGAACTGCCGCATCACGTCCTTGACCGGCTCCAGCTGCGGATTGGCCTTGAGTTGCAGCGCCAGCATCTGGTCGATGGCGGACTGCATTGCCTTCTCGGTGTTCGATACCTTGAGCAGTTCCTCGGCCGCGGCGCGGTGACTCTTCTCGTCGGCTCGGGCCGGCGTCAGGCTGCCCGCCAGGATCAAGCCCGCCGCCATCGCCAGTACGCTGGTTCGCATCGCGGATACTCCTCGCAGGTTGAGAGAACGGTTGCGTGCAGTGTAATGCAGCGGCCGGAGGTTGCAAGCGCAACCGCCGCGCGTGCGCGGCGATTTCGGTTGTCTGATGCACCCGCCTCCGGTTACCGGGTTATGGATCTGGTGCAGGATCAAGGAACCTGTTTACCCATCAAAAGTCATGTTGGGTGCCATGCCCACGGCTTTGCGTGGGCATGGGAAGCCTGTGACGCTCCCATGCCCACGCAAAGCCGTGGGCATGGCACCCAAGACTCCGATCAAGCAAGATCGCACCTGCACTAAACCGGGAAGCCGAAGCGACGGCGGGCGTCCTGGCAGAAGTAACCGCCCAACTCGAAGACCCGGCAGGCGCGGGGCCGTTGTTCGTAGATCGAGCAGGCGTTGACGCCGCCCGAGCAGCCGTTCAGCGCGATGCAGACTTTCGTGCCGTTCGGGTCGCGCTTGGTCGGCAGCGCTTCCAGGGTTTCGGGCGGGTCGCTGTCCTGCACTTGCAGTGTCAGGATTGGCAGGCCGGTCCCGCGCAGCCGCTGAATGTCGGCCTCGTTGAGCAGGACGTAACTTTCGCCCGGCGATTGCGAGGCGCAGCAGGCACCGCAGGTCAGGCAGTCGTACTGGGGAGCGTCGTTTGCCATCTTTCAGAACACTGTGAAAGGTGCGGATGGTTGCTATACTATCACGGCGAGCGCTCGCCCGTGGCT
>JAEUIF010000477.1 GCA_016795185.1 Planctomycetia bacterium
CAACCCCCTCACCCCCCAACCCCTCTCCCACCAGGGGCGAGGGGAGCCAATTAGCCGGAGATACCGATGACCACCCCGAACTTCTGCCGCCGCACCCGTCGCGAATTCCTCTGGGAAGCCGGCGCGGGCTTCACCGGCCTGGCCCTGTCCGGCCTGCTGGGCAATGACTTCTTTGCGCAGCAAGCTGTCGCCGCCGACGGCGTCACACCGTTCCGCAATCCGCTGGCCCCGAAGAAGCCGCACTTCACCCCCAAGGCGAAGAGCGTCATCTTCCTGTACATGTACGGCGGGCCGAGCCAGATCGATACCTTCGACTACAAGCCCTCGATGAAGGGCCGCGACAACCAGACGGTGCAGGTGAAGACCTTCGGTCGGGGCGGGCACAAGAACAAGGGCCGCATCGTCGAGCCCCGCTGGGCGTTCAAACAGTACGGCCAGTGCGGCAAGTGGGTCAGCGACCTGTTCCCGCACCTGTCCGGTTGCGTGGACGACATCGCCTTCCTGCACTCGATGACGGCTGATTCGCCGATTCACGGCTCGGCCATGTTGCAGATGAATTCCGGGAAAATTCTCTCGGGCAGCCCGGCGATGGGGTCGTGGATCAACTACGGCCTGGGCAGCGTCAACGAAAACCTGCCAGGCTTCGTGGTCATGCTCGATCCGAGCGGCGGGCCGATCTCGGGCGCGAAGAACTGGTCGGCCGGCTACATGCCCGCCACTTACGAGGGCACCATCGTTCGCGCCAGCGGCACGCCGATCCTCGACCTGAAGCGGCCCGAAGGCGTCACGGCGGCGGCCCAGCGCGACCTGCTCGACACGCTGCGCGACTTCAACGACGACCACAAGGCGGCGCGCGGCGACCACCAGGCGCTGGCCTCGCGCATCGCCAGCTACGAGCTGGCCTACAAGATGCAGGCCCACGCTCCCGACGCCGTCGATCTGACGCAGGAAGATGCCAAGACTCAGGAACTGTACGGTTTGAACGAGAAGAAAACCGAGGGCTTCGGCCGGCAATGCCTGCTCGCGCGGCGACTGGTCGAGCGCGGCGTCCGCTTCGTGCAGATTTATTCCGGCGGCAACCACAACGACGCCAACTGGGACGCCCACGGCGACCTGAAGAAGAATCACGATATGCACGCGGGCGCGACCGACCGCCCCATTGCGGCCCTGCTGCAAGACCTGAAGCGCCGCGGCATGCTCGATTCGACGCTGGTCATCTGGGGCGGTGAGTTCGGCCGCCAGCCCACGGCAGAGTATCCGACGGGCACCGGTCGCGACCACAACGCCTACGGCTTCACGATGTGGCTGGCGGGCGGCGGCATCAAGGGCGGTGTCAGCGTCGGCGCGACGGATGAACTGGGCAGCGCGGCCGTGGAGAAGCCCTTCCACGTCAAGAACCTGCACGCCACGGTGCTGCACCAGCTGGGCCTGGACCCCGAGCGCCTGACCTACTTCTATAGCGGCCTGGACCAGAAGCTGGTCGGCGTTGAGGGCGCGGAACCGATTCGCGAGATCATGAGTTGATGGGTCAGCGGTTGCCCAGGGACAACCGTCGGCCGTCCACGAACACTTGCTGGACCTGCAACGCGGCGTCGAGCACCAGCAGGTCGGCGCGCTTGCCGACCGCGATGCTGCCCAGTTCGCGCTCCCAGCCGGCGATTCGAGCCGGCGTCAGGCTGGCCATGCGCACGACCTCGGGCAAGGCTACCCCGGTCAGCTGCCGGAACGTGCGCACCGCATGGTCCAGGCCCGTCACGCCCGACGCCAGCGATTGGCCGTCCGGCATCAGCCCCACACCGTCTTGCCGCAGGATCGGTTCACCGTCTTCGAGCGGACCGAAGATGTACGGGCCGTCCGGCATGTCGAGCGCGCGGTTGGCGTCCGTCACCAGGGCTAGCCGATCCGGCCCCTTGACCTTATAAGCCAGAAGCAGCAGCTCGCGCTCCAGGTGCTTGCCGTCGGCGATCACTTCCGTGGTCAACTCGTCGAAGTACAGCGTGGCTTCCATGACCCCGCCGCGCATCGGATAGGTTTGCGTTTGCCGGAGCCGGGCGCGGTCCGACATCGCGCAGAACAGGTGATCGACATGCCGCACGCCCCAGGCGACAGCCTGCTCCATCTGGGCGAAGGTGCAATGGCTATGTCCCGCGTTGCAGCGCACCCCGCGCGCCCGGCAGGCGCGAACAAACTCCTCCGCGCCGGGCAACTCCGGAGCGACCGTCGCGGTGCAGGTGCAATCGGCGTAGGCCAGGTACTGTTCGTATTCCTCGGGCCGGGGCGGTCGGACGGCGGCGGCCGGATGGCAGCCGCGCGCCTCGCGGCCGAAGTACGGTCCATAGAAGTGCGCACCAAGAATGCGCGCGCTGCCGGTGCCCGTGGACTTCAACCGACGGCAAGTCTCGAAGAAGGCCAGGTGCTGTTCGTGCCGCGCCACCGTGGTGGTCGGCAGCACGCTGGTGGTGCCGTGCCGGGCGTGGGCGGCGCAGACGGTGCGAAAGGCGGCCTCGGTGCCGTCCATGAAATCCGCTCCGTCGCCGCCATGAATGTGCAGATCGATGAAGCCCGGCGCGAGGTAACCGCCGGTCAGGTCGATGATTTCGCCGCTGGCAGGCGGGCGGCCGGTGCCCAGCGCGGTGATGCGGTCGCCGTCCACGGTCACGCAGCCGTTGGACAGCAGACGGTCGGCAAGAATCAGGGTGCCGCCGGTAAAGTGCAAGGTGGTCATGGGCCGTCGCCAAGCTGTGGGGGCTACTGCGCTACTTCAAATCCGCGATCCGGCCATGTCGTTCGTAGTTCCGCCTTCAGGCGGCGAGCGGCTTTACCGCCTGAAGGCGGAACTACAAACTAGTGGATTGTCCAGGGAGTGCTCGCCTGACCGCCAGCAGTACGTCGGGCTTTCCAGCCCGACAGGCAGCGCCGGTGATCCGCGGTGTCGCCGAGCGGGCGCGGACAGCCATTGGCGCGACGTGTCGGGCTGGAAAGCCCGACGTACTTCAGACAACCACTCCCTGGACATCGCATCAGGTGCCATCGGGCAGATCGTTCTGAATTCAGTGTAGCGATTCAGTTCGGCGCAGGTCAGGTTTGCCCGGCGCTCACTCTTCCAGCAACTTGGTCAGCCGGCCAGTGCGGCTGTAGATTTCAATCTTGTAGACGTGGATCTCGGGATGGCTGCGGGCCGTATCGCCCTTCTTCTGCCATTTGCGGCACTCGCCGAACAGCTTGAAGCGGTAGTAGTCCTCGCTGGCGTCGAGGCTTTTCTGCAATTCCAGGCCGACCTTGTCACCGGTGGAGATCAGCAGGCCGGAAAGCGGCACGCGCGAATAGTACTTGCCGCGCTCGCTGGTCACGCCCAGGGTGAAGCGGTTGAGGTCCCTGTGCCGGTCGACGCCGCCGCTGACCTTGATGCTCGCCCGGTCGATGGTGAAAAACTTGCCGGCGAACTTGTCGGGGGTCGTCTCGACTTCCTCCAGCGACGTGCTCAGCGCGGGGTTGCGCTTCAGGGCCAGCACTTTTTCCATTTCCAGCTTGGCCTGTTCTTCCTTCTTGCGCTTCTCTTCCTCCTCGCGTGCCTGCTGTTCCTTGCGTTCGCGCTCGCGCCGCTCTTCATCCAGGCGCTGCTGTTTGTCTTCCTCTTCCTTTTTGCGGCGCTCAGCGTCCAGTTTGGCCTGCTCCTCGGCAACCCGTTTGGCCTCGGCGTCATCCTTGGCGGGCACGGTCGGCGGCGGACTGACGGGCTGCGTGGACGGCGGCTCGGCTTTGTCGGTCGGCTCCACGACGGCAACCTGGCCCCGATCCTTGAGGTACATGGCGCCCAGGTAAGCCCCGCCGGCGACGATGCCGAACAGCGAGAGCCAGAAAAACATGGCGACGACGGGGCCGGCGAGGGCACTGCGGCCGACCCGGAACGGCTGACCGCACTTACCGCACTGCAACCAGCCGCGAAAACCAGCTGGCACCTCAGCGCTGTAACCACATTGGGAACACGGAATCGCGGCCATGACGGTGAGTTTCCCCCCGGAACTTCCCGACCAGTGGGCTCGATAATGAAGGGCGGCGATGGCTAGCGAGGCGAGGACGGACCAGGACGAGCGACCTCTCTATCCTGCCGTCGGCTGCCGGCATTGCAAGTAAAAAGAGTACCTGGAATCAACAGAATACAGCGGGCTCGAGCGCACACGGCGCTCGCTTTCCGCAAACCTCGCTACACATCGAGTTTGCGTTTGGAGTAAACGGGCTGGCATGGAGTATCCCCCAAAGTTGCTCGGTGACCGCCCACCACCGTTCAGCGGAAGCACACCTAATCGCCTGAAAGCAGTGGTGCGGTTGCTTCGCAGGCGAACGGCATGATTGCTTGCAAAGCAGCTACTTTGCGCGGATGCCACGTTCCGATGACGCGGAGAAAGGCTCGATGAGCCTGGGTGCGCACGTAAAACCGCCAGTAATCGGGATCA
>JAEUIF010000486.1 GCA_016795185.1 Planctomycetia bacterium
CCTGGAACTGGGATAACGCGCCGTGGTGTCCAGTCATAAACTACCGTTGCTGACCAATCCGGCCCAAAAAGCCCGTAGCCTGAGTGGGGAAAACGGTCGAAAATGGTAGGTCATTTACCCCCTGTGGGAATCCAGGCTAGCGATAGCTGCACATCGTCCGGTCGTGCGACATGTGAAGAGAAATCGGCTGCCTCAGCCGACATTCGGCGTTAGACTGGGCCTTTCTCGGCGAACGGCGGCCAACGGCGTGCCTCTCCGGTGAAGTGAGCGCTGCGTGCAAGCCTTGAGGGCGAATCTCGGCGGTGGGCCTCATCGGTTTCGCTGATGCCCGCAATCCAGGCTGCCTTGCCGGTCGTCTAGGAAGGTGAACGGCAGGCAATACAGTGCGCGAAGCCGTTGCGTTTCGTCACGGCCAAATTGGGAGACGGAATCATGCCTCATCGACAGTTCGCTTTGCTGGCCGTGCTACTGTTATTGCCGGCGATGGCGGTTGCCCAGCCGGCGGAGAAGCCCGCGCGTGTGCTACGGCTGGGTGGGGTCGCCTACAGTCCGGACGCGGTTTCCGTCTGGAAGGGCATCCGGGTTTACCTGGCGCGGCACAACCTGCCCATCGAGTTCGTGCTGTACTCCAACTACGACGGACTGATCGACGGACTACGCGACGGCCATGTCGATATTGCCTGGAACAGCCCGCTGGCCCACGCCCGATTTCATTTGCGGCAGGGCGATAGCCAGGTGCTGGCGATGCGCGACGTGGACCGCGGCTTTCGCAGCAAATTGATCGTTCACAAGGACGCCGGTATTTCCACACTCGCCGATCTCCAGGGCAAGACGCTGATTCTCGGCAGCCGGGACTCCGCCGAAGCTACGGTTTTGCCAACCTACTACTTCAAGAAGCAAGGCGTCGATTTCGGCAAGCTCAGGGTGTTGAGCCTGCACGATGAGGTGGATGAGCGCGGCACGCCCTGTTGCAGCGAGAACCACATCCTGACGGCGCTGCAAAAAGGCCGGGGCCAGGCGGGCATCGTCAGCGAGGTGCTGTGGAAGCGGCTAACGTCCGAGCGGCCCACCGAGGTCAGCCAGTTCCGCGAGATCTGGACCTCGCCGGCTTTCAGCCATTGCGTGTTCACCGCCCGCAAGGACTTCGACCGGAAAATCGGCGCCCGCTTTGCCGAGTTGATGCTGGCGATGGACGGCAAGGATGCGGTGACGGCCGAAATCTTGCGCCTCGAACAATGCCAGAAGTGGGTGCCCGGCACGCACGAGGGCTTTGAAGACCTGCTGCAAGCCCTCCGCGAGCAGCACAAGCAAACTCCCCAGAAATAAACCCGCCGGTCGCCACGACAGTCTGAGGGTCCTGCCATGATTGCACCGATCACCTCGCGTCTCCTCGTCACGCTTTGCGCGCCTGTCCTGGTGGGCCTGCTGCACTGGTCGGCCCGCGCGGCCGACGAGGCGAAGTCGCCGGACGCCGCCAAGGCCCCGGACAGCAAGCAGGTCAACGACAAGATCAAGGAGATCGCCGGCCGCGCCGAGGTCTTGAAGTCGCTCCGCAAGCACTTCGCGACCTTGCAAGCGGTCGATCCGGCGCGGCACCGTGTCACGCTGCTGCTCGAAGGAGAGACCGTGCCCAAGGTTTGGGAATTGACGGCCGACGCCGAAATCAAACGCGCCGGCTGGTGGGCGCGGCTGGACCAACTCACGAAGGGCGACCGCGTCTGGGTCTGGTTCAAGATCAATCGCCATCAGGAACCTGTGACCGTGCTGATGCTCTGCGACGAACTGAGCGAGCAGGATATTCACGGCGCGGGTGTGACGCTCGAAGCGCGCGACTCCAGGACCGTCACCCTGAAGCCGGTCAAGGGGACGAGCCGGACGCTGCAAACGCTGAACGTCGAGGCGAGCCGGGGCAAGGACGGCGCGGCGCTGGACGGCTTCACCGTCGGTGAGCGTGTCTACACCCAGAGCACGGGCGACCGCGTGCGCGTGATCCTGGATGCCGCCGCCTTCGAGTCCCGCCGGGCCGAACAGAAAGCATCGCTCCGTCAGCGCTGGACCGATGAGGGGCTGCCCGGCACCGTGACCTTCCTGCACCTCAGCGGCGAAATGGATTTCATGCTCGACCACGAAGCCATCCGCTGGGGACGGTCGTTGCAACCGGGCGACAAGGTGACCTTGCAAACCGTGCCGCCCAGCCCGGCGGTGGTCAAGCAGGTGCGACCGTGGCGCGAACGTACCCAGCTGCGCCTGGTGGTCGGTGGCGGCGACCTGGCGGACATGACGCTCGGCCAGCGGGTCAATTTGAAGATGCCGGCCCCGGCTCTCGAAGTCGATACCGCGCAACTGCCGCCCGACCTGGACCGGCCGCGAGCGCGCGACGAACGCATCGAGTGGTTCCTGAGCAGCATCTACTGCACCTGCGCGGTGAAGGGCGACGTCTGCACCGGGCACTTCTACACGCTCGCGAGCTGCAACCCCAACGGTTGCGCGGCACCGAACTCCACGCGCAAGCAGTTGGCGTCGCTGATCGACAGCGGCCTGAATGATCGGCAGATTTTCGAGGCGCTGTTGAAAGAACACGGGCCGGACCTGCTGCGTCCGCATTTGTTGCCGTAACTCGGGAGTACGACCATGCACCTGCTCCGTGCCGGCCTGCTGCTCTGCCTGCTGTTGACGAATCTCGCTGCCGCCGAACCGCTCAAATCCGGCCCGCCGGTGGGCGAGGAGTTGCAAAAGTCTTTCGAGCCGGTGAATCTGACCGGCCCGGATGCGGGGGAGAAAACGTGCATTCTGTGCGAGTACGGCGAAGCCCCGGTCGTGCTGGTCTTCGCCCGTGCAGTGAACGATCCCTTGCTGCGGCTCATCAAGCGACTGGATGCCGTCACGGCGCAGCACCGCGAGCGTGGGCTGGCCTCTACCGTGATTCTGCTGAGCGACGATGCCAGCGCAGCCAAGCGCCTGAAGCAGTTCGCGGAGCAGGAGAAGATCCAGCACACCATCCTGCGCCGCTTCGCCGCCACCGGCCCCAAGGACTACCGCCTGGCTCCGGAAGCGGAAATCACGGCGATTCTGTTCCTCGACCGCTTCATCAAGGCGACTCACGCGCTCAAGGCGGGTGAGTTGCAGGAGAAGAGTGCGGAGGCCATCATCGCGGACGTGGCCAAGGTTTTGCCGGCGCGGAAGTAGCAGGGTACGTGGGCCGAAAGTTCGTAGTTCCGCCTTCAGGCGGCGAGCGGCTCGCCGCCTGAAGGCGGAACTACGAACGGGATTCGCGATGCTCACCTTCCCGCCAGCAGTCGTTCCGCATTGCCGTGATAGACCAGTTCCAGCACTTCCGCCGGCAGGTCGATGCCGTGCAAGGGCGGCGTCGTTGGTCCGCCGGCTTCCGCCAAAAAGTCCGGATCGGCGATGGGACTGCGGCCTGTCCAGTGGCTTTCCCAGAGCGTGCGCTGGCACCAATAGCGGCTGATGTAGTGTTCGCGCGGCAAGCCGGGCCGGGTGACCAGGTCGGTGCCGAACAAGAAACGATTCGGGTAGCGGCACATCAGTGAACGTATCGCGTCGGTGCGGCTGGAGACCTCGCGCACCTGCCATTTCGTGGCACTGGTATCGAAGCAGAGGTGCGGAAAGCGCTCCAGCAACGCTTCCAGATAGTCGGGGTGCTCCACGTCGCCGCCCATGTGCGCCCCGATCCAGTTCACTTCCGGAAACGTCGTCAACAGGCGAATCAGACCCGTGTACTGGTCCGCTTTCGTGCCGAACTTGGCGCGGTCGGCGTACACCGTGCGAAACCAGGCATCGGGATCGCCGACGTGGACCATGAACACGCGGACGCCAGCCGCGATCGCGCGCTGGGCGGCCTCCACGCGCCAGGGTGCATCCACGAACAGACCGCGGTCCCGGCCGCGCGGCGCGGCCCAGAACTTGACGATCTCGATGCCGGCGGCCAGAAAGTGGTCGAGCAGCTGATACGCTTCATCATCCGGTGAATCGAGGCGGTGTTTGAGGATGGAGCCGTTGAAGCCCAGGCGCGCGCCGAAACGCTCGCGCAACGGCGCGATATGCTCCGGCGGACACATGGTATAAATGCGGCCGACGTGGAACTCGGTCGCCACGTCCAGCATGGTCTCGGCTTGCGCCAGGCTGCCTGCGGGGTGGGCGGAATCGCCCGGTCCCGTCAGCGTCACATGGCTGTGGATGTCGAGCAGCGGTGGACCAGCGTAGCGCAGGTGGCCACGCTGGCCGAAGTCGATTCCGGTGATGTTGTGTTCGGGCGGCCCGGCGGCAGTCGTTGCGGTGGACATGCTCTCATTGTAGCGCGCCGCGAAAGGCAGCACAGTTGCCCTTGTCGCGGCGGCCTCGTTCTGCGAGCAATATGATGATGTCGCCGCCCCGATCCGTGTGGAGCCGTGCATGAGTGTGTTGCTGAGCGTGCAAGGGTTGACGAAGGCCTTCGGTCCTCGGCCCCTGTTTGCCGACCTGACATTCGATCTGCGCGCCGGCCAGCGACTCGGACTCATCGGTCCGAATGGGGCCGGGAAATCGACGCTGCTGCGGGTGCTGGCCGGTCAACTAGAAGCCGACGCGGGCAGTCGTGCGCAGCGGCGCACGGCGCGCCTTGGCTATCTGGCTCAGGATGACGCCTTTCCCGCCGGGCAAAGCGTGCGCGACGTGCTGCTGGCCGCACTGGCGGACGAAGCGCTGGAAGAGCACGAGCGCGAAACCCGCGTGGCGGTAGCGCTGACGCAGGTGGGCTTTGCCGATCCGGAACAGACCGCCGCCACGTTGTCCGGCGGCTGGCGCAAACGCCTGGCGTTGGCCCGCGAACTCGTCCGGCAGCCCGATTTCCTGCTGCTCGACGAACCGACCAATCATCTCGATCTGCCCGGCATCGTCTGGCTGGAGCGACTGCTGCGCGCCGCGCCGTTCGGCTACCTGGCAGCCACGCACGACCGCGCATTCCTCCGCGCGGTCGCCGACGAAGTCATCGAAATCAGCCGGGTCTATCCGAGCGGCTGCTTTCGCGTGGTGGGTTCCTACGACGAGTTCGCCGAGCGCCGCGCAGAGTTTTTGGAGATGCAGGCCCGCCAGCAGCAGACGGTGGCCAACACCGTTCGCCGGGAGACGGAATGGCTGGGCCGCAAAGCCGCGGCACGCACCCGCAAGGCCAGTTCGCGCATCGCCGATGCGGCGAAGCGGCGCGAAGAACTGGCGGAACTGAACTATCGCAATGCACCCACCGGCGCGGCCGGCATCGACTTCGTCGCCACGGGCCGCCAGTCGCGCAAACTGCTCACCGCCACCGGGCTGCGCAAGGAACTGGCCGGCAAACCGCTTTTTGCGGGACTCGACCTGCAACTGATGCCCGGCGTCAAGCTGGGATTGCTCGGTCCAAACGCCAGCGGCAAGAGCACGCTGCTGCGCGTCATCGCGGGCAGCCTGACGCCCGATGCCGGCGCCATCGTGCGCGCCGATGGGCTGCGCGTCGTGATGTTCGAGCAGGGGCGGGAAACGCTCGACCCGGCCGTGCCGCTGCGCAAGGCCCTGTGCCCCAATGGCGACACGGTCACGTATCGTGAGCGAGCGTTCCATGTCGCGGCCTGGGCGAAGATGTTCCTGTTTCGCATCGAACAGCTCGACGTGCCGGTCGGTGATCTGTCGGGCGGCGAGCAAGCGCGAGTGCGGATCGCGCAGCTCATGTTGCAACCTGCCGACTTGTTGCTGCTCGACGAACCGACCAACGACCTGGATATTCCCGCGCTCGAAGTGCTGGAGGACAGCCTCGCGGAATTCCCCGGCGCGCTGGTGCTGGTCAGTCACGACCGCGAATTGATGGACCGGCTGTGCGACGAGGTCGTCGGCCTGGACGGATGCGGCGGCGCGGCCCTGTATGGCAGCGTCACGCAATGGCTGACGGCCCTGGAACGCGTTGCGGCTCCGCCGAAGGCGAAGCCAGCGCCGCCCCCGGCAACGTCGCGCGCCGCGACTGCACCGTCGAAGCCGCGCAAGCTGAGCTACCGCGAGCAGCAAGAATGGGAGCAGATGGAAGGCGCGATCCTCGCCGCCGAGGAGGCCGTGGTCGCTCGCCAGGCGGCCGTGGAGCAAGCCGCCGGTGCGGGTCATGTGGCGCTGGGGGAGGCCTGCCGGATGCTGGAGGAAGCGCAGCAGGCAGTCGAAAAACTCTATGCCCGCTGGCAGGAACTCGAAGCCCGGCGCGGAAATTGAACGACTACGCGCCGGACTTCAACTTGTCGGCGAAGTGCTTGCGGAACTTGGCGACCTTCGGGCCGACCACCCCCAGGCAATACGGTTGATAGGGGTTTCGTCGAAAATACTCCTGGTGATACTCTTCCGCCTTGAAGAACGATTGCAGCGGGACCACTTCCGTGACGATCGGCGCGTCCCAGATGCCGGCGGCGTTCAGTTCCGCGATCAACGCCTCCGCCACGCGCTGCTGTTCCGGTGAGTGATAAAAGATCGCCGAGCGATACTGCGTGCCGACGTCCGCACCCTGGCGGTTCAGCGTCGTCGGGTCGTGGGTGCCGAAGAAGATCTCGAGGATTTCCCGGAACGAAATGACCGTTGGATCGAAGGTTAGCTGCACGACCTCGGCATGGCCCGTGCCGCCGCTGCATACCGCCTGGTAGGTTGGATGGGGCAGCTGCCCGCCCATGTAGCCCGATTCGACGCGCTCCACGCCGCGCGCCAACTCGAAGACGCCTTCCAGGCACCAGAAACAACCGCCGCCCAGGGTCGCGAGTTCGCGCACAGCTTCAGACGATGATCCACTCATGGCAAATTCTCCGCGAGTCAGGGCCGGCGGTCTGGTGCAATGTTCTGAGAGAGGCTGCCTGAAGTACGTCGGGCTTTCCAGCCCGACAGGTCGCGCCAGGGGCTGGCCGCGCCCGCTCGACCACACCGCAGATTACCGGCGCTGCCTGTCGGGCTGGAAAGCCCGACGTACGCCCGGCGGTCAGGCAAACACTCCTTGGACACTGCACTAAACGGCTCGCACCCGTTGCTTGAAGTACTCCACGGTGCGTGCCAGGCCGTCGTGTCGATTGACCTGCGGCGTCCAACCGCCCAACAGCTTCTGTGCGCGGCTGATATCCGGCTTGCGGACCTTGGGATCGTCGGCCGGCAGTGGATTGTAGGCGATGGTGCTGCGCGTACCGGTCAGGGCGATGATCTCCCTGGCGAAGTCCAGGATCGTGACCTCGTCCGGGTTGCCGAGGTTGACGGGTTCGTGGAAGTCGGTCCAGAGCAGCCGGTAGATGCCTTCGACCAGGTCGGTGACGAAGCAGAAGCTGCGCGTCTGGGAACCGTCGCCGTAGACGCTGAGCGGTTCGCCGCGCAGCGCCTGGCCGACGAAGTTGGGCAGCACGCGGCCATCGTCGAGCCGCATCTTCGGGCCGTAGGTGTTGAAGATGCGCACGATATGCGTGTTGACACCGTGCGCGCGATGGTAAGCCATCGTGATCGCCTCGGCGAAGCGTTTCGATTCGTCGTAGCAGCCGCGCACGCCGATCGGATTGACGTTGCCCCAGTAGTCCTCGCGCTGCGGGTGCTTTTCCGGGTCGCCGTAGACCTCGCTGGTGCTGGCCAGCAGGAAGCGGGCGTCCTTCAGCTTGGCCAGGCCGAGCGTGTTATGCGTGCCCAGCGAACCGACCTTCAGGGTCTGGATCGGGAACTTGAGGTAATCGACCGGGCTGGCGGGCGAGGCGAAGTGCAGCACATTGTCCACCGCGCCGTCGATCTCCAGCGGGTGCGAGATGTCGTGCCGGATGAAGCTGAACTCCGAATGGGAACGCAGGTGTTCCAGGTTGCCCAGGCTGCCCGTGATGAGGTTGTCCACGACGACGACTTCGTGGCCCTCCGCCAGAAAGCGTTCGACCAGGTGCGAGCCGATGAAGCCGGCCCCTCCGGTAATGACGGTTCGCACGGGCGTCTCCCTTATTGCGTGATACCAATCCAAGAGGACCAGCACGGAACGCACGCGCCGCGCGTGCCGATGTCCAACCGAACATTATATCAACGACGCTGCTC
>JAEUIF010000493.1 GCA_016795185.1 Planctomycetia bacterium
CTGGACCTGCTGCGCGGTGGACAGCGGTTGCGGCTGGCGAAACCGTTGCCGGCGGCCGATTGCTACTACTTCCTCTCCCGCGCCGACCTGCGGCCCGATTGCCAGGTCTATTTCTGGACCCTGCGGCAACCGTTGCCGAAGTTGCCCGTCCCGCTGCGCGAACCGGACCCCGATCTGCTGATCGACTTGGCGGCGGTCTTCAACACCGCTTACGAACGCGGCCGGTTTCAGCGCCGCTTGAACTACGGTGGCCCGCTGCCGGCCCAGCTGCGCGCCGATGAGCAGGGCTGGGTCGATTCCGTGCTGCGGCCTCGGTGATGATCCGCAGCGCTCAGGGGACTTGCCAATCCTCGATCACCAGCCCCGGCACCCGGCTGAACTCTTTCGTGTTGTGCGTCACCAGGATCAACTGATTCGCCAGGGCAATGGCCGCGATCAACAGGTCATTCGGGCCGATGGTCATTCCTAGCGCGTCCAGATACGCCCGAATACGGCCGTACTGCTCGGCAGCGTCATCCGCAAGTGGCAGCGACGCAAACGGACTGCAAAAGGCCCGCACCTGGTTCAAGGTCTTGTTCGATTGGGCGCTGCGATAGGCACCATACATGAGTTCCGCCACGACTACCGAACAGAGCACCACGCTGCCTGGCGGCGCGTTCGCCAGCTTGACGGCAATGCTCGAATTAGCCGGCCTCCGCAAAAACTCAACGCAGGTGTTCGTATCGAGGAGGTGTGTCAAGTCAGGGACTCGCGTTGTTCGTAGTCACCCTGATCGTGCCGCCGAAAAGTCGGATCGGCGATGCTCCCCGCATGCTTTTCCACCCAGGACCGCCATTCATCGGCGGTCATGGCTGACATCTCGGACTCGATGGTGACCTGCACCTCGCGCTCGGCCGCCGCGTCTCCCACCGGCACGGACACGCGCAGCACGCCGTCAGCATCGACCTTCGCCTTCAAGACCATGCGCTTCACGGCTTTCCCTCCTTCCATTCTGACTGCACCATTGTACCGCCGCGGGGCGGCAAATGCTGGCACCAACCGTCGCGCGCGGGTAGAACATCCAATCGGAAACACACTCTCCCCTCGCACTGGAGTCCACCGATGCGCATGCTCACCGCCCTCCTCCTGGCCGTGTCCCTCCTCACCGGCTTCCTGGCCCCGGCAGCGGCCGAGGACAAGGCCGTCAAACGGCTGCTCTACGTCACCTCGCGCGACGGCGCGGGCGGCAAGGGCGAGAAGGGCATCTACATCTACGACATCGACAATGGCCATAAACTGGTCAAGTTCATTGCCATGCCGCAGCTGGGCGGCACCCGCGGCGCCTGCGCCAACGCCGTCGCCGGCAAGCTCTGGATCGCGCACGGCAACGACAAGCTGCTGTGCATGGACCTGAAGACCGAAAAGGTGCTCTGGGAAAACCAGTATCCCAAGGAAGAGGGCGGTTGCGACCGCATCGGCGTCACGCCGGACGGCAAGAAACTCTACGTCCCCAGCGGCTTCTGGAGCAACAACCCAAACGTCAAGGTCGTGGCCGGCGACACCGGCAAGCTCATCAAGAACATCAACGTGTCGCCCAAGGGCGGCTTGCACAACCTGATCGTCAGCCCGGACGGCAAGCACGTCGTCGCCGGCTCGACGCAGTACGACACGCTGTCGCTCATCGACACCGCCACCGATGAAGTGACCCTGAAGGTCGGGCCGATCATCGGCGTCATCCAGCCGCTGACGCTCAACGGCGCGAAGACGCTGGCCTACATCAACACGCACCTCTACCGCGAAGGCCACGGCCCAGGCTTTGAGATTGGCGACCTGAAGACCGGCAAGATCCTGCACGTGGTCGGGCGGCCCGACCTGAAGGACCGCAAGACGCGCTGTCACGGCATCGGCCTGACGCCCGACGAGAAGGAAGTCTGGGTGGTGGACCAGGGCAACAAGGAAATGCACATCTTCGACAACACGGTCATGCCGCCGAAGTTCAAGCAAGCGGTGCCGATGTCCGCGAGCACGCACGGCTGGATCTGCTTCAGCCGCGACGGCCAGTACGGCTGGTGCGACACCGGCGAGGTCTTCGACACCGCGAGCAAGAAGGTCGTCGCCCAGTGGACCGAGCAACCCGACGGCAAGGGCGGCCCGGTGATGAGCAGCAAGTTTTTCGAGGTTCACATGAAGGGCAACGATTTCGTCTGGGTGGGCCAGCAGATGGGGGTTGGGTATGTGGGGGTGAAGTAGGGCTGTCAGTGCAGCTCCAGCGCCGCTTTCAGGCAATCGTTGAGCTGCTGCTGGAGCGCAGCGGACAGGTGGCCGATCGTTTGCCGAATGTTGGCTTGCTCCGCCAGCAACAGATTGTTGCAGGAAACGAGTGAGGGAAATCGCAGTCCAGAGGATGGCTCGACGGCTGGATCGATGTAGACGTGACTTGGGTCGCCGTGACGCCGCAAGTTGCCCGTAATCATGGCGACCACGGTCTTGCGCAGCCGCTGGTTGTCGCGGTCGTTCAACACAACCACGGCCGGACGCACTTTCGACCGCGCTACGTCCGTGTATGGAAATTCGACCATTACCATGTCACAACGGCGGGTCATGTGGGGCGGCCATATTGTTGCTGGTAATAGGCGAGGGTCGGGTCGTCCCGATCCTCTTCTTCCATCAACCGATCCACTATCTCGCCGGTGATGCGCGGCTCATCGTCGAGCAGGCCCTTCAAGCGTTCGTAGACTTCGGTCTGCACGAGCACGTAGGTCTTGCCGGTGGCGGGGTCCAGTACTTGGGGCAATTCGGAAGCGGCCAGTACCTGTCGCTGCTGGTCGTTTAGCTCGATCATGGCGGCCTCCTTGACGATAAACGCTCTCGTCAGCTTACTGGTTCCGACATCCGTCGGTCGACTTCTCTCAATAGCTTACAGGCTTTCGCCTGGATGATGGCGAGGTAGTTGGCGAACCGAACGCTGGCCTCGTACTCCTCGTGTTCGTCGGAGGTCAGCTGGCCCTCGTTGCGTTTCGCGGCCAGTTCGTCCATGCGGGCTTGTACGTCGGGATCGGCGCGCAATTGGATCAGCGACCTGGCCACTTCCGGCGTGAAGGTCCGCACCAGTGGGTCCACGAGGCGGTCGAGCGTGTTGGGAGTGCGTTTCATATCGTCAGGATACCCATTCAAGCGCTGTCGGGACAATGGTGTCGTCCTCTTTCATCGCCCGATTCTCGTTGTTCGGAAGCCGGCAAGGCCGCGCGGTCGCAACGCGCGGCCGGTTCCCTAGAATATGTCCCTGGACTTCCCTGTAGCCCCTCGTCGTGGGGCTGCTCGTACCACTTCGTCCGGCCGTCGCCGGGCAATGGAGGACTGCATGACCGCACTCTCCGGGTTCCTGCGCATCACGTGCGCCCTGGCCGCCTTGTCCCTCCTGGGGCTGCTGCCCACGCTGGCGGCCGACCCGCCGGCTCTCGAACTCGCGCAGACGATCGCGCTGCCTGGCCCCGCCGCGAAGCGGGTCGATCACGTCGCCCTCGACGCCAAGCGCGACCGGCTGTTCGTCGCCAACACGGCCAACAATTCCCTGGACGTCATCGATCTGAAGCAGGGCAAGGTGCTGAAGTCGATTCCCGGCCAGGACACCATTCAGGGCGTCGTTTA
>JAEUIF010000567.1 GCA_016795185.1 Planctomycetia bacterium
AGCCTTCGAGACCGTGGTGTACGACGTGGACAAGGAGCACGGCGGCCGCGCGGGTTCCAGCCAGTTCACGGCGGACCAGGCCATCGGCTGGCTGAAAAAGCAACCGCCCGAAAAGCCGTTTTGCATCTATCTCGGGCCGCCGGTGCCGCACGATCCGCGCGTCGCGCCGCCGGAGTTTGTCAAGCTCTACGATCCCGCAAAACTCAAGCTGTCGCCGAATTTTCTGCCCCAGCATCCATTCGACAACGGCGAACTGCGCGTGCGCGACGAATTGCTCGCGCCGCACCCGCGCACCCCGGAAACCATGCGGCAGCATCTGGCCGATTACTACGCTTGCATCTCTTGCTTCGACCATCACCTGGGCCGCATCGTGGCCGAATTGCAGGCGCGCGGGCAACTCGACAATACGTTGATCATTTACACCAGCGATCACGGCCTGGCCGTGGGCGGCCGACACGGCCTGCTGGGCAAGCAGCACCTCTACGAGCACAATAAGCCGCCGTTGATCCTGGCTGGTCCGGGAGTGCCGGCGGGCAAGCAGTCGGCCGCGCTGGTTTACCTGTTCGACCTGCTGCCCACGGTCTGCGAGGCCGCGAAGCTGGCAGTGCCTCGCACGTGCGATGGACTGTCGCTGATGCCTGTCGTGCGCGGCGACAAAGCGAAAACGCGCGACTGGCTGCTGGGGGCTTATCGCGACTGCCAACGCATGGTGCGGGACGAACGCTGGAAGTTGATCGCTTACAACGCCGGTGGCGTCAAGAATGTCCAACTTTTCGACCTGGCGGCCGACCCGGATGAACTCAAGAACCTGGCCGGCGAGCCGCGGCACGCCGATCAGCGCGCCCGCCTGGAGAAATTGCTGACCGAGGCCCGCAAGCAGTTCGGCGATCCGAGCGATTTCGATGGGACTGGTGCGAAGCAACCCTGAACCGCGGCGCAGCCGGTCAATCGCTCAAGGTGTCTTCGTGATCCTCGATCATGGGCACCACGATCTCTTGGCCGCAGGCCGGGCACGGATGGAGTTCCCCGCCGAAATGGACTGGAACGATCAAGCCCGCCCCGCAATGCGGGCAGGTCGTCGAAATTGCCAGTGCGGGGTTCAACATGGGACGGGACTTCCGGGTGCGGGTGCGGAAGCAGAGGGTGTTCAACCATAAGGCGCTTTCGCGTCCGGGGCAAACGCCAAATCGAGCAACGCGCTTCAGTGGTTACGGCGTGCTAGGCGGCTGTCTGGCGGGTATAGTACAGCAAGCGCGTTGAACGGATCGGGACCAGAACTGCTCGAACGGAACGGAGCGCGTGCTACACTTCGGAAGGGGCTGACGCGGTGGTTGCCCACGGAACGCAGTCGGTCGTCTTGCTGCGTGCGGGCCTGCGCACTTGTGCCTTGCCGTTGATGAGCGTGGTCGAGACGATGCGTCCGTTGCCGGTGGTGCCCGTCGCCGACACGCCCGCGCCGGTGCGCGGGCTGGCGGTCATACGCGGGCAGCCGACGCCCGTCATCGACCTGAACCAACTGCTGGGCTCCAGCGAAGCGTTGGCCGACGGCCGGTTCGTGCTTTTGCGCGTCGGCGAGCGCCGCGTGGCCGTGGCGGTCGACGAGGTGCTGGGCGTTCGCGACGTAGCCGCGGAGCAACTGGCCGCCGTCCCACCGCTCCTCCAGGCCGCCGAAGCAATCCCGGCGACGGCCATTGGCGTGCGCGACCGTCAACTGCTGGTGCTGCTGGAAGCCGGTCGCATCGTACCGGACGATTGGTGGCAATTGCTGGCCGACGGGAAGCCCACCGCATGATCTCGGTCATCGCTCACCAAGACCTTCAGCGCTTTCGCGATCTGGTCGGCCGCCGTCTCGGGTTCCATTTCGACGACGACCGGCTGGACCAACTAACCGACGTGCTCCTGAAACGGCTGCACGGTTCTCGCTTCAGCCAAACCGCAGAATACCTCGCGCACCTCGACAGCCAGCCAGGGCTTGGGGGCGAGTGGTCCGCCGTAGCCGCCGAGTTGACCGTCGGCGAAACGCACTTTTTTCGACACCCGGACCACTTCGCGGCGTTTGAGGAGCACGTGTTGCCTCAGCGCGTTCAGGCCCGGCGCGCCGAGCGCACGCTGCGTTTCCTGTCCGCCGGCTGCGCCTCGGGCGAAGAAGCCTACACCCTGGCGATCCTGCTGCACGAGCGCTTGCCGGACTTGATCGGCTGGCGCATCGAGATTGTCGGGCTGGACATCAACGCCGCCTCGCTGGCCCGGGCGCGGCGAGCGCGCTATTCGTCCTGGTCGCTGCGCGGCACGCCGGAGGCGGTGCAGCAGCGCTGTTTCGCCGCGGATGGCAAGGACCTGGTGCTGCACGCCGCCATCCGCGCCCTGGCGCGCTTCGAGGAGTTCAACCTGGTGCAGCCCGCTGCCGACTTCTGGCAGGGCGAGCCCTTCGACGCCATCTTCTGCCGCAACGTGATGATGTACTTCTCGCCCGAGACCATGCGTCAGGTCGTGGCCCGATTCGCTGGATTGCTGGTCCCTGGCGGGTTCCTGTTCCTGGGGCCGGCGGAGACGCTGCGCGGCATCTCCCAGGGATTTCACCTCTGCCATACGAATGAAACGTTCTACTACCAGCAACGCGCATCTTCGCGGGCGGCCTCGTTGCCGCCGGCTGCCAACGCGGACCCGCGGCCCATCGAGCCCGTTCTGGACGCGCTGGCCGGCAGCTGGCCCGACGCGATCGGCCAGGCCGCGGCGCGGATCACGCTGCTGGCATCCCAGCTGATGCCGCCGGAAACCGCGCAGGAAGGGGTTGGTCGCCGCGCGCCGGGCCCCCCGCCTGGCAGGCCGACCGGCGCGGTGGCCCCCGCACTGGAGCTGCTGCGCGCGGAGCGTTTCGACGAGGCGTTCGAGGTGTTGCACGCCTTGCCGCCCGAGTTCGCGCACGACGCCGACGCCCAGCTGCTGCGCGCCGTGATCCTGACCAACCGCAGCGCGGTGTCACAGGCCGAGGATGTCTGCCGTCAAGTCCTGGAGCGGGACGAATTGAACGCCGGCGCGCACTACCTGCTGGCGCTGTGCCGCGAACACGCCGCCGACCGCCCGTCGGCGGTCGAAGCCGACCGCATGGCGGCCTATCTCGACCCGACCTTCGCCATGCCGCATCTGCACCTGGGGTTGCTGGCGAAGCGTTCGGGAGACCGCGAAACAGCGCGCCGGGAGTTTCAGCAGGCGGTCGTGCTGCTGGAGCGCGAGGACGCCGCGCGCATCCTGCTGCTGGGCGGCGGTTTTAGCCGTGAATCGCTGGTCCAGCTCTGTCAGGCCGAATTGCGGCTGCTGGGAGGTGTGCCGTGAGCGAACCGCCGGTGCAGAGCGCTGCGGCGCTGTTGCGCCAGGAATTCGACGCCGCCTTCGCCGAGGCCCCGCGCGCATCCGTGGATGCCGCGTTTGAGGATTTCCTGGGTATTCGTGTCGCCGGTCAGCCCTATGCCCTACGGGCGCTCGAGATAATCCGCTGGAGCGCACATTGCACTCTGTTGCCGTTGCCTGCAAGCCAACCCGACTTCCTGGGGCTGGCCGGCTGGCAAGGCGAATTGCTGCCTGTTTACAGCCTGGCGGCGTTGCTAGGGCACGGCCGCGAGGCTGGCGAGGGCCGCTGGCTGGCCGTCTGCGGCCGGGAACAGCGACTCGGCCTGGCCATCGCCGGCTTTGACGGTTTCCTGCGGGTAGCGCGCGGCGCGGTATTTGGCCTGGGCGCGCCCGAACGGCGGCACGATCACGTTCAGGAAGCCCTGCGCTTTGCCGACGGCATTCGTCATGTGGTGCGTGTCTCGTCCATGATTGCTGCCATCGGCCAGCAGCTCGCCGCTGCCGCTTCCCGATAACGGAGAAATGAAATGGGCTGGCTGAGTTTCGGGCAAAAAATCACCTTGGGCTTCGCCGTCGTGGTCGTGCTCGGCCTCGCCGTCGGCGGACTTTCCGTTTATGCCCTGCGCTCCGTCGTGGCCGAGAAGGATCTGATCTTGGCGGTTTACGCGCAGAACCTGATCGTCGCCGAAAAGCTGCGCACCGCCGTGCAAGAGCGCACCTCCGATAATCGCGGCTACCTGCTGACGCGCGACGACCGGTTTCTGCAAAACCTGCGCGAGTCGCGCGAGGAATCCGCTCGCCTGGTCGACGAGTTGCGCAAGCGGACCACCACGACCGAGGAGGCCAAGGCCCTCGGCAAGATCGAACAGGCGTCGGCCGCGCAAATGGCGGTCGCGGATCGCGTCATGGAAGCCCGAAAAAAAGACCCCACCGCTGAAGCCGTCGCCAAACAGTTTCAGGACGAGGTCGTGCCGCGCAACCTGGACCTGGAAAAGGCCATCGACGAATTCGCCCAGATCGAGGAGCAACGCCTGGACGGCGCCCGGCAGCAATCGACGGCATCCGCAAACCTTGCCGGCAGCATGGTCGTCGGCATCGCCGTCGTCGGCGCGATCGCGGCGGCCGTGCTGGCCTACGGGCTCAGCCGCTTGCTGAATCGCCAGATTGGCACGGCGGTCCAGCACATCCAGAGTTCATCCACGGAGTTGCAATCCGCCGCCAACCAGCAGACGACCAGCACCAAGGAACAGGTGGCGTCGATGAACGAAATCGCCACGACCATCAAGGAACTGGTGGTCACGGCCCGCCAGATCGCCAACAGCGCCCAGCGTGTCGCCGGCATCGCCGAGGAGACGGCGGCCAGCGCCCGCAAAGGCGAGCAGACGATACAGAAGTCCCAGGATGCCGCCGGTTTGATCCGCCGCCAGGTAGACCAGATCGTCGCCCACATGCTCGACCTGGGCAAGAAGTCGCAGCAGATCGGTGGCATCCTGGATATTATCAATGAGTTGTCCGAGCAAACGAACATCCTGGCCATCAACGCCACCATTGAAGCCGCCGGCGCGGGCGACGCCGGCAAGCGCTTCGGCGTCGTGGCCGACGAGATTCGTAAGTTAGCGGATCGCGTGGGCGGCTCGACGAAGGAGATCAAGGGCCTGATCGAAGAGATCCGCTCGGCCGTGCATACCACGGTGATGGCCACCGAAACCGGCTCGAAGGCCGTGGACGCCGGCACCCGGCAATTCGACGAGGTCACGGGCCAACTCACGCAGATCGTTCGCCTGGTCGAAACGACCCGCGAAGCGGCGCGTGAGATCGAGCTGAGCACCAAGCAGCAAACCACGGCGGTCGAGCAAGTGAATCTCGCCATCGCCAACGTGTCCCAGGCTTCCAAGGAATCCGAAGCCAGTTCCGCCCAGACACTCCAAACCGTGTCGGAACTGGCACAGCTGTCGCGCAACCTGGTGCGGCTCATCCGGCCCCGAGCGGCCTCATGAACAAGGACCCCTATCAGTATTTCCGGATCGAGGCGCGCGAGCTGCTGGAAGGACTCTCGCAGGGCGTGCTGCACCTCGAACGGTACGGCGCGAGTCCGGAACAGACCGTGCGCCTGCTGCGCCTGGCGCACACGCTGAAGGGGGCCGCCCGCGTCGTCCGGCAAAACGCCATTTCGGAATGCGCGCACGCCATCGAGGACGAGCTAGCGCCGTTCCGCGCAGGCGATGCGCCGCTGGAGCGAGAGCCCATTCAGCGCTTGTTAAAGCTTGTGGATGAAATCGGCGGCCTGATCGGGCAGCTGGACCCCGCGCCGAAAGCCGAGGCTGCGGTCAGCGGGCCAGCGCCGGCTGGCGCGCGTCCCCCAGCCGAGGAACCCCTGGATTCGGTGCGATTGCCAATCGGTGAACTGGACGTGCTGCACGCGACAGCTGCCGAAGCGGGCATCAAGTTGCGCTCCTTGCGCCGCGCTAGCGTCGCGTTGGCATCGGCCGTGCGCCTGGCCGGGACGCTAGCCGGGCGCCTGGCGGTTCGTCCGAACGAGTCTCAAGCGGCGATCGATGACGGCGCAGGCGGTCTGGCCGAGGAACTGCGGGACTCCCTGCATCGGTTGCAACGCGAGACGGTCGGCGGCCTCGAAAGCGCTGAACGGGAACTCGGCAACGTCTCCGAAAAAATCGGTGAAGCCCGCCTGCTGCCGGCCAGCATGCTCTTCACGACGCTCGAACGCGCGACGCGCGACGCTGCCGACGCGCTGGGAAAGCAGGTGACGTTCGAGTGCGTCGGCGCCGATCAACGGCTGGACGCCCATGTGCTGCGGGCGCTACGCGACGCACTGCTGCACCTGGTGCGCAACGCCGTGGCGCACGGCATCGAAACCGCCGCCGAGCGCCGCGCCGGCCGCAAACCGGAAGCCGGCCGGGTCCGCCTGGTCGTGTCCCGGCAAGGCCCGCGCGCGGTGGTCCGTTGCGAGGACGATGGGCGTGGCATCGACCTAAGTGCTGTGCGCCGCGCGGCCGTGCAGCGCGGCCTGGTGAGCGAACGCGCAGCCGCCGACCTGAGCATGGATGATGCGGTACGTCTGCTCTTTCGCGGCGGCGTCACCACGGCGCGGACCGTGTCGCCCGTGGCCGGGCGCGGCATCGGATTGGACATCGTGCGTGCCACCGTGGCCCGTCTCAAAGGAGAAGTTGAGCTGCGCAGCGAACCCGGGCGCGGCACGGCCATCGAACTGACGGTGCCGATTTCCATGCAGTCACTGGCGGTACTGGAGGTCGAGGTCGGGGGCAACGCGGTCTCCATCCCGCTCCATGCAGTGCGGCGGACGCTGCGAATCGCTGAGAGTGCGATTGCCCGTTCGCCGAGCGGCGACGCAGTTCTCGACGGCGACCTCGTGCTGCCCTTCGCGCCGCTGGCACTACTGTTTCACTGGGCATTGCCGGTGCACCGGCAGGGCCACGCCTGGTCCGCCGTCGTGGTCCAGACCGTCGAGGGATTGCTGGCACTGGGTGTGGACCGCTTGCTGGGCATCGCGGAGGCAGTGCTGCGGCCGATGCCGCCGTTAGCGCCGGCCGTGCCGTTGGTGGCCGGCGCAGCGCTCGACGGCACGGGCAATCCGCAGCCCGTGCTCGATCCGGCCGCCCTGTTCGGCGCGATGCAAGCCGTCCGCTCCCAGGGAGGACGTCCGTCGCCGCCGGCGCTGCGGCCGATCCTGGTGGTCGATGATTCGCTCACCACCCGGATGCTGGAACAGAGTATTCTCGAATCGGCCGGCTACACGGTCGAGCTGGCGACTTCGGGCGAGGAAGCGCTGGAGAAGGCGCGCCTGGGCCAATATGCGATGATTGTCGTCGATGTGGAAATGCCGGGCATGGACGGCTTCGCGGTCATTCAGCACTTGCAGCAAGACCCGGTGCTGCGCGCGGTGCCGGCCATGCTGGTCACCTCGCGCAACGCCGCCGAAGACCGGCGGCGCGGCGAGCAGGTCGGCGCGCGGGCCTACATCGTCAAAGGCGAGTTCGACGAGGGCGTGTTTCTGCGCACCATTCGCGGCTTGATCGGTCGGGACGTCCCATGAGCAAGGTCCGCGTACTCGTGGTGGAAGATTCGCTCACGGTGCGGAGGCACCTCGTGGCGGTGCTCGACGCCGATCCCGATATCGAGGTCATCGCCGAGGCCGAGGACGGCAAGACCGCCATCGAACTATGCGAACGGCTGCGGCCCGACGTGGTAACGCTCGACATGATGCTGCCGATCATGACAGGCCTGGCCGCCACCGAGTACATCATGGCCTACTGCCCCACGCCGATCGTCATCGTCTCGTCATCCACCAATCGGGGCGAACTGTTCAAGACCTACGACGCCCTCGCGGCCGGCGCGGTCGAGGCGATGGAAAAGCCAGGCGGTGACGAGTTCGACGGCTACTGGGAACGGCGCTTTGCCTCCACCGTCAAGCTGCTGGCCAAGATCAAGGTCATCACCCATATTCGGGGCCGCTGGCGTCCGCCGGCATTCGGAGCGTTACGCAGCGCTCCAGTTCGAGCAGGCGGCCCGTATCGGTGCGTGGCCCTGGGTGCCTCGACGGGCGGCCCCGCGGCGCTGTTGCAAATCTTGCGCGAGCTGCCTTCCGACTTCCGCTTGCCGATTTTGCTGGTCATCCACCTCAGCCCGGTGCTGGGGGGAGGGTTCGCCGACTGGATGGGCAGTCAATTGTCGATCCCCGTGGCTTTCGCGGTAGACGGCGAACCGCTGCCGCCCTGCGGCGCGCCGCGCGTGGTGCTAGCGCCGCCCGACCGGCACCTGGTGCTGCGCGCAGGGCGCCTGCGGTTGACGGGCGATGCGGAACGGTTCTCCTGCCGGCCGTCCGTGGATGTTCTCTTCCAGTCCGTGGCG
>JAEUIF010000622.1 GCA_016795185.1 Planctomycetia bacterium
GCGGAGGCGGCGGCGGAGCCGGGGGCGGAGCCGGCGGCGGAGGCGGCGTCAGCAGTGCGACCATCTGGTTGTAGTCGTTCACCACCTGGTTGTAGGCCGTAACCGCCTGGTTGTAGAACTGCTCGGCCTGCTGCCGGTTCGGCACCTTCGACGCAGCGTTTGACTGGTTGGACGCCTGCTGGGTCGTCTGCGTCTGGGTCTGCGAATCGGCGGCAACGTTGTTGGCCGCTGCCTTGTTGGCCTCGGGAATGTTGGGCAACATACCCTGGGTCAGCTCGTTCTTTTCCTTGGCCTGCTTGGCCAGGTCCTTGGCTTTCTTGGCCCATTCCTCGGCCGCCTGGCGTTCGTTGGTCTCGACGCGGGTGTATTCATCCTGCCGGGTCTCGCGCGTCCGGTATTCCATCGGAATATCGGACTCGGATTGACGGCTGGAAGTCGTGTTCGTCGTCGTCGGGACATTCGTGGTGTTCGAGCCAGGGACGCCGACCATCGTGGTGGTCGGGCTGCCCGCCGCCGGGTCGCTGCCCGGCACGGTCACGCTCGGAGCGCCAGCGCTGATGCCGCTGGAGCCGGGGAACAGCTTGCCAGCCGTGGGGGCGTTGGAAGCCAGGCCGTCCGGGCCGGTGCCGGTCGACGGCGTGCCGCTGGACCCCGAGCCGGAAGTGCCGGGATCCACCGCGCCGGTGCCATCGCGCCAGACGCGAATCCAACGGCCGCCCGCGCCACCCGCGAACAGGCTTTCGTCGGTCTTGTAGGCCCAGTAGTTGCTCCACTGATCGGAGCCGTAGGGCACGTTTTCGACGTGGGCATCCACGAACAGGGTCGGGTTGGCCGACGGGTGCGGGCCGCCGATGTAATTCGTGTTGCCCGTGCTGTCGGTGTCCTGCTTCGACTCACTGTTGTTCGGCCGGTTGTTCAGCTTGTAGGCCCAGCCGTTGTCGGTCGGATCGCCGCCGGTGTAGTGTTCCGGCGACATCCAGACGTGCGACAGCATGGCGGTGACGGTCGCGCCGTCGTAGCCGGTGATCACGTCCATCGACGCCCCGTTCGGGGTATCGAGGACCGAGATGCCGGCGGTGCCGCTGCCGCTGGTGGGGGCATAGCCGTAATCGCGCTTGCCGCCCGCCTCGGTGCCGCGCCGGCCCTGGCACAGGTAGGTCTTGATGGCGGTGTCGGGGTCGGCATCGGACTGCTGCTCCACGTAGGGCAGGATCTGCTTGTAGAAGCTCTCGTTGGCGCCCGCTTCCGTCGGGAAGCTCTTGTACGTGTTGTGGTAGTTGAGGAACGCCAGCCCCATGTGCCGCAAGTTGTTGACGCAACTGATGCGGTTGGCGGCTTCGCGGGTCTTCTGGAAGCTGAGGAGCATGAGGGCGAAGAGGACCGCGATGATCGCGATCACCACCAGCAGCTCGATCAGCGAGAAGCCGCGGCGCGTTCTGCCTTTCTTCAGAAATGCCATGTGAGAAAACTCCTTGAGGAACCAGTCGAAAGGATTGTGACTACGCCTCGATTACTTGCTTCGATGATTCGTTTTCCGCTACCGGACAAAACTTGTAGGGTCCGCTGTGCGGACCACTGAATTCCCGGACTTATGGTCCGCACAGCGGACCCTACGGGAATTCTGTCCGCCAGTGCCTACCACGGCAGCCAGAGCCAGTCCCACCAGCCGCTGGGCCGTTCGACGGGCGGCGGCTTGGGCCTGGCTTTCGCCTCTGCTTCCAGCTTTGCCTGTCGGGCGGCTTCGGCCTGCCGTTGCTTTTCTTCTTCCACCAGCGCGTGGTATTCCTGCTCGCGGGTCGGCCGCGGCGGCTGGTCGTGCCCGGCCTCGCGGCTGGAGGGCACGTTGGGCTGCGCGGGCGGCGTTCCCACCGGAGGGTAGACCGAGACCGTGCTGCCGAACGCTGGCGAAGACTGCGAGTCGATGCGGGATGGGGAAGCCGTCTCCGGCAGCGTGCCGAACGGCACGGCCGACGACTGCGTCCCCGAATGCTTCGCGATGGGAACGGCGTTCGGGCGGCCCTTCGCGGCCACCTGTGGCTGGTCGGCGGACTGCTGCTGATGGCTCCAGACGGCGACACCGCCGGTCAGCACGCCCACGGTCAGGGCCGCGCTGGCCGCCAACGCCTTGAGCTTGCCGAGGAACAGCGTGGCCACCGCCTGATCGGCCAGGGCAGCGACCGGGGCCGAGACGCCGGCAGCCGCCGCTGCCTGTCCCGCGGAAGCCAACGTCGCGGCCCGGACGGTCGCTGCCACCAGGCTCGCCGGCACGACGGCGGTGGCCTGGCTCTCGGCCAGCAGGGCAGCGCCCAGCAGGCCGAACGGAATCACCACGCCGCGGCGCGACAACCGTTCGCGGAGCATGTCCCGGCCCTGGCTCAAGCGAGTCTTCACGGTGCCCACGGGCCAGTTCAGCTGATCGGCCGCTTCTTCGTTGGTTTTCCCGTTCAGGTAACAGAGGACGACCGGCGTGCGGAGCTTGGCGGGCAGACGGTTCACTTCGTCGTGGAGGACAGGCCACACGTCGTCCCAATCGCTCAGGTTGACGGTTTCTTCTTTCCGCATGGCCGCCACTTCTTTCTCGTGAACCTGTCGCTTCGCCGAGCGGCTCCGGGCCTGGACCGCAATGTGATAGGCCACCCGGTAGAGCCAACCCGCCAGGGCCTCGCCTTGCCGCACGTTCGCGGCCTTGCGGGCCAGGACCAGGAAGGTCGCCTGAAAAGCGTCCTCGGCGTCTTCCTGATTCCCCAGCACCTGGCGGCACACCCGCATGACCAGCGGCCCGTGCCGATTGACCAGGATGCCGAAGGCCGCCTCGTCGTTCCGGTCGAGAAACCGCCGGAGCAAGGTGCTGTCGGCCTGGTCATCCGCCCGAGGTTCGGCAAACAGGCCGCGGACATATCCGAAGACATCCGCCAGACGCCCCTTGGCCATGCCTCCATACTCCCAGGCAACTGCGCCCTCTACCTAAATGAGAGGGGCAGCCGACGAATGGTTTTGAAATCTTGCGAAAAAACTTTCCGCAATCGCTCCGAGGTTCGGCGGTGAAGTGTAAACCGTTTCATTAAAACAAGATGCGACATCAGAGTTATTGGCCAGCTGGATCACCATCTTTCGGCCTTGCTGTACCGGTAGCCACTATACCGCAGGAAACCGCACGCGGGAAACGAAAAGCCGCCGAGCATGGTGCGGGCGCAACGCCAGCGACGACGTCTATTAGATCAGGCTTTCGAGCCGGACAGACAGCGCCCCTGATTTGCCGCCAGTCGCGGGCGCTACCGTCAGGCTGGAAAGCCTGACCTACAAAGTTCCCGGTTGGGGGTGTTTATGACTTCTTCAGGCGAGCGGCGGGCGTGAGCCCGCTGTTTATGGTGTCTGTTGCTGACTGTCT
>JAEUIF010000659.1 GCA_016795185.1 Planctomycetia bacterium
AGAACCTGGCCCTCGACAAGCACATCGAAAAGAAGGACTGGGAGAAGGCCAACCAGCAGCTGCGCGGCTTCCTCAAGGCAATCAAGGCCGCCCAGATCGCGGCCGAGAAATCGGACGGCCTCGAAGACGATGGCGAAGGCATCCGCAACCTCTTCGACACCGACGACGCCGAGACCAAAAAGGCCAAGGAAGACGCCAAGAACCGCGACGAGTGGACCAAGGTCATCAAGGACCTGGCCCAGCGCGCGCGGAAGTTGGACGACCCGCAGGGCATCCCGGTGCGCAACCGCATCGCCGGCCTGTTTCCGCTGCTCAAGGAGGGTGACTGGGAAGACGTGGAGGATCGCGTCGAGGGCGCCAAGGCAATGCTGGCGGAAGCCGAGAAGGCCCAGAAGGACGCCGAGGCCTTGAACGCGAAGAAGCTGGCGGAGGTGACCAAGGCCCTCAAGGACCTGGCCCAGCGCGCCCGCAAGCTCAAGGACGCCAAGGGCAACGACCTGTCCAAGAAGGTGGCCGCGCTGACCCCGTTGCTGCCGGACAAGGACTGGCCGGCAATCGAGAAGCAGCTGGCCGAGGTGGAACAGGAAGTCAAGGACGCCGAGAACCGGCTCGAAGAAGACGACAAGCAGCGCGCCAGGTTCACCGCCGAATTCAAAAAGCTGGCCGCCCGCGCGGCCAAGCTCGACGACACGGCGATCCGGAATCGCGTCGCCGGCCTGTTCAGTCTGATTCAAGAAAAGGACTGGGAAGGCATCCGCAAGAGTTTGGATGAAGCAGTCAAGCTGGTCGAAGCGGCGGAGCAGCGCGGCACGACCGCGCCGCCTGAATAGCCTGCGTTCCTGGCGAGCGGCGGGGCTTATCCCCGCCGACGCGCAGGTTCTGGCGAGCGGCGGGGTTTATCCCCATCGACGCGCAGGTTCTGGCGAGCGGCGGGGTTTATCCCCGCCGTGTCTTATCCTGCGGCAACAACTTTCATCAGGAGACCAGTCCGTGCAACCCCATCGCCTGCTGCTCGCGGTCTGCTACCTGAGCTGGTCCCTCCCCGTCTTCGCCCAACCAGCCAAACCCGAGCCGAAGCGCGTTCCGGAAAAGCTGCCGGAGCGCGTGGTATTTCAGCCCGATCTGGTCTTCGCCGCTTACGGCCAGCGCGAACTCAAGCTCGATCTGTTCGCGCCGAAGGACGGTGCAGGCCCCCACCCTGCCCTGGTCTTGATCCACGGCGGCGGCTGGCAAAGTGGTAACAAGACCGAGCTGCGCCCGCTGGCCCAGCAACTGGCGGCGCGCGGCTTTGTCTGCATCTGCATCGAGCATCGCCTGTCAGGCGAGGCGAAGTTCCCCGCCGCCATCCAGGATTGCAAGGCCGCCGTGCGCTGGTTGCGGGCCAACGCCGAGAAGCACCGCATTGACAAGAACCGCATCGGCGGCGTCGGCGGCTCGACGGGCGGGCATCTCGTCAACTTGCTCGCGACCTCGGCCGGCGTAGACAAGTTCGAGGGCGACGGCGGCCACGCGCGGCACTCCAGCGCGGTGCAATCGATCGTCAACTTCGCCGGCACGATGGACATGACCATGCCGCACTTCATCGAACGCACGCGCAAGGACCGGAACGACCCGGCGGTCAAGTTCCTCGGCGCGACCTATGACGAGAATCCGAAGCTCTACACGGAAGCCTCGCCGATCACCTACATCGGCAAGCAAACCCCGCCGATGCTGCACATCGACGGCGAGCACGACCGTCCCGCTTTCCGCACCGAGAGAAGCAGGAAAATGCTGAAAGACCTCGGCATCAAGACCGACCTGATCGTCGTCAAGGACGGCCCGCATGCCTTCTGGCTCTTCGAGCCCTACTTCACGCCGCTGGTCGAGGATGTGGCGAAGTGGTTCGGGGAAACGCTGAAGCCGGCGAAGTGACTGCTGCCAATGCCGCCCGGTCGTTCCGTAAGGTGCGTCCAGCCCGCAGGGCGCAGCCGCACCTCCCATCGCCCGCGACTGGCTGCCTATAGCGGTGCAAGATCGGAGCGACGCATCCTGTCCGTCGCTGATGCAAGACGAGTATCCCGGCGCTTCCGGTGCGGCTGCACCCTGCGAGCTGGACGCACCCTACCGCAGTACGGAACTGGCCCTGTTGCCCCGCTGACTGTCAACGAACTCGCGCACGCTGGGCAACAGCAACACCACGCCGCCAATCAGGGTGAAGAGTTCGACCGCGATCAACACGGGAACGCTCACGCCAAACAGGTTGACGAGCAGTTCGCGCGCGAGCGGCGTCAGCGGCAACTGAGCCAACTTGAAGACCGCATGACCGATGCGCAACAGCGACACGGCGCTGGTGAGAATCAGGAACGGCGGCAGCAGCCGAGAAACCCAGTCCACGCCGCGCCACATGCTGTACAGGCCGTAGAGAATGAAGGCGGGCAGCACGAACGAACTCCACCAACCGGCGGGCTGCTTGCCGGTCAGCGCCAGCAGGACGGTCGCGATTTGGACGAGCGCAAGTGGTACGGCAGCGAGTATGAACCAGCGGAGGCCGCGATGTACGGCGTCCGATACTAGTTGATCGCCGTCGGCTTCGGCTCGACCACGTTCGGCCGGGCGCACTTCGTTCAGCAGACTTTCAAGTTTGTGGAGCAGCGCTTCGTCCTCGGCGTCCGTGGCGGCGCTGTGCGCGAACGTCCAGCCATCCAGAGCCACATACGCCGACTTCTCCGCCGGTCCCTCGGCGGCTTCCGCCGCTTTCTCCGCCGCCTTGGCGGCGGATGCGGCAATGCCTCCTTCAAAGGCGTTGCGCGGCTTCGGTCCGGCGCTGGCCAATTCCCGATGCGTGGCCAGGGCCGCCCCCGCCGTTATGACCGCATGCATGACGGCGTCTTTCAGTCCCGAGGCGGGTTCCTCCTGAATCGCCGATTGTTCGGCCAGTTCGATGGCGTTCAGAACGTACCGCGGGTACTTCCCCGGAATGTCCGGCCAGCAGCGCGTCAACAACGGCAAGACGCAGCGGGCCGCCCGCGCGGCGAAGGCTACGCGCTTCCAGTGCGGCACCCGGTCCAGGAGATTGCCGATCGTCGGTGCAGTATGGTCTGTCGGTTCGCTCGATTCCGGTTCGGGTTGCGCTCGTGGCGGCCCGTCGAGGTGCCGGTAGTCGGCGGCGTGCGCCCGGATGTAGGCAGCCAGACAGGATTCGCGCTCCTTTTCGGAATCGAAGAACTGCATGTCCTGCGCGGTCGGCCAGTCCTTGAGCTGAGACAGGTAGTGGCGCAGACGTTTCTGAATGTCGCGCGGCGGCTTCGAGTGGGGAAACAGGGCCAGCGTAGCGCGCACCGCTTGAGAGGCCGAGCGCGCGCCGATTATCTGAAACGCTTGGGCCGTGAGGGCGAAGTCGGGATCGCCGTGCAGGTGTTTTTCAAAGAGATAACGAAAGCCGCCGTTGCCGACGATCCCCGCAACTTCCCATACCAGCAGGACGACGCGCTCCGCTTCCGTCAATTCGGAAACGTCGCACCCGGGGCCGTGGTGAGCGACGATCCGGTCAAAGAGTTCGACACAAAGTTGCCCGTCGTCGGGTTCGGCCAGAATTTCGTCCAGCGTTCGGGGCATGGGCGACTCCTTCAATTTGGATAGAGCAGGATTGTGGCGGAGCGGCAACAACCAAGTAGCCGGAAAACCGACCACACGAGAGCGGTCTTGATCCATAGGCCAAGAGCAGTATGATAATTCATCATACCCGAGGGTGCCATGCCGACTGCGAAGATTGCCGTGACCGTGGATCGCGAACTACTGGTACGGTTGGACCGACTGGTGCAGGAACGCCGCTTTGCCAGCCGAAGTCAGGCTGTGCAGGCCGCAATCCAGGACCAGTTGGCCCGTCTGGAGAAGAACCGCCTGGCGCGCGAATGCGCCAAGCTCGACCCAATAGCCGAGCAGCGACTGGCGGATGAAGGACTGAGCGCGGACGCCGCACAATGGCCCGAATACTGAGAGGCGATGTCGTCTGGGCGGAACTGGATCCAACGCGGGGACGCGAGCAGGGCGGACTGCGCCCTGTGGTCGTCATCAGTGCCGACGAGTTCAACGCGCGTTCCGGCACCGTGATCGCAATGGCCATCACCAGCCAGCCCCCACGCGCAGGCTTCCCGCTGATGTTGGAACTCACCAGCGTTAAACTTCCCAAACGTTCCTGGGTGAAACTCAGCCAAATCCGGACGCTGTCCACCGAGCGGCTCAGCCGGAAACTTGGCAAGATTTCGTCCGAAGAACTCGATCAACTGGTTGAAGGACTGAACGAGATCGTTGCACCCAATCCTTGAATGCTGGTCGGCTATTTGTCAGGACGCATCATATCCGCGCTAGTGCAAAAACAAGCAACCTGTTGCGCAAGGCTTTACTTGGGTGGCACGTCCCTCGGCACTCCGAGGGCGTGGGGGAGCGACTCGCACGCCCTCGGAGTACCGAGGGACGTGCCACCCATCATTCCTTCGGGCAACATCCCATTTGACGATGCACTAGCGTCCCCGCTCCGCGAACAACTCCGCCACCGGCAGCGCGAAACCCGGCAATAGCGTGCCGCCCGTCAGGGTATCCGTGAAACGCAGCATCGCGGATGCGCCCGTGCCGAAGTCCAGGCAGGCCACCGTGCGGTGCTGCGGGTCGATCTCCCACAACACCTCGACGCCGGCCGCGAAGTAGTCCTGCCGTTTGACGGCGACCTCGGCCGTCGTGTTCGCGCGGGCCAGCACCTCGACCGCCAGGTTCGGCACCAAGCGGGGAATCGCGGCGGCGGGCAGCTGGCGGTCGGGCAGCCGGTCCCAGTGCGTGAAGGCCACGTTCGGCCGGCGCACCAGGTCGGCCATCAGCTCGAAGGCCCCTTCTGGGCTGGAGACCGCGCCGAGATCGTGCGTCCGGACGAAGTCCCGCAACCGCTGTGCGAGCTGGGCCGTCAAGGACGCTTCGCGCGGTCCCGTGGCCTTCTCGACCAGCACGCCCGCGATCAACTCGCAGCGCAGGCCGTCGCGCTGTTCGGTGTCGAGGATGTCAGGCGGCCCAGCCGAGCCAGGACAAGGCCGGAACAAAATGCGTTCCAGCGGCACGCCGCCCAGGCGTTGCAGCAGTTCGGCCAGGGTGCGAATACCGGCAGGTTCGAGAGGTGGAATCGACATGCGTTTTCGTGGACCAGCGTCAAACGACACAGCGACCATCGGGATATTGTCACGCTAGACCGCGTGCCGAAAAAATGCAAGCGACGCTTTCATTTGAACTTCACGTTGAACCCGCACGCCGGGCGGAATTTGCTGCCGCACCCATCGACTTTCCATTATGCTGAATGAATCGGTTCCGCAGCCTGGCCCGCTGCTTCATTCCGCGCGAGGACGATCGGTGATGCTCCCCGACCAGCCGTCCGGCAAGACGGCGCGGCCAGACAGCACAGCGCCGCCCGAACCCGACCAGCATGGCGAAACGCGCCTGCTGCCGTCCATCAGCCATCCGGGCGCGCCGTTGTCGCCGGCCGCCGAGACCGCGCCGCGCGCCGAGTCCGAGACGACCAGAGAGAAGAAGCCTGGCTCCGCGCCGCGCGCCTCTAATTCTTCCAGCCCGCTGTCGCCCATCCCCGCCGCAAGGCGCGAACCACTGCCTGGCCCCCCTGCCCCGCCGGTATCGCTGCTCGGCCCGCGCCCGGCCATGCGGCAGCAATCGCTGCAAGAGCTGCTCGCTTCCTGGCTGATCCATCCCGAGGACTGGCGCAAGCTGTCGCCGCACCTGCGCGAAATGTTCGGCCAGCTGGATGGTTCACCGCACCTCCTGCCCACGCTGGTCGCGCAGGGTTTGCTCACGGATTACCAGGCGCAGCGGATCGCCGGCGGCGACTGGTTCGGCTTGGTGCTGGGCAACTACCGCGTGCTGGACCACCTCGGCGCGGGCGGCATGGGCGTGGTCTACAAGGCGGAGCACCTCAAGCTGCGCCGCGTCTGCGCGCTCAAGACGCTGACGCTCAACCGCCATCAGGACCCGACCACCCTGCTCCGCTTCTTCGCCGAGGCGCGGGCCATCGCCCAGCTCAATCATCCGAACATCGTCAGTGCCAGCGATGCCGGCGAATGCGCCAGCCCCGACCCCGCCGGGCCGGTGCTGCACTACTTCGTGATGGAGTACGTGGACGGGCAGAACCTGGAAGACTACGTGATTCGGCGCGGCCCGCTGCCGCCGACGCAGGCCTGCGACCTGGCCCACCAGCTGGCCAGCGCCCTGGCGGAAGCGCACAAGCATCAACTGGTCCACCGGGACATCAAACCGTCGAACGTGCTGGTAACGGCCGAGGGCCAGTCCAAGCTCGTCGATTTCGGTCTGGCCATCGGCATGGTCAGCCGACTGACGCAACCGGGCTTGCTGCTAGGCAGCATCGACTACATGGCCCCGGAGCAGGCGCGCGACGCCAGCCAGGTGGACATCCGCACGGACATCTTTGGGTTGGGCGGCACGCTGTTCTGGTGCCTGA
>JAEUIF010000666.1 GCA_016795185.1 Planctomycetia bacterium
GCCTTTGAAGAGGATGTCCTTGATGTTACCCAGGGTCATGAAGGGCGTCACCGCCGGCAGCAGTTCCTCGATGATCCGCTGCGTGATCTTGGCCCAGAGCGTCTGAAACGCGCCGAGCAGCACCATCACGACCAGCAGCGCCCAGCGCACATCGCGGAACAGCTTCCAGACCAGGGTGCCGATCACGACTCCACCTCCACCCCGTGGTAGCGCTGATAGACGGGTGCCAGCCCCGCCGGTTCGATGCGCACATCCGTCACGGCCTGGCCGCTCAGCCACTGGAGCAACTCCGGCAGCGGGCCGGCATAATCGAGGCTGAGTTGATGGTCGTGCGTGGCGCAGCCCGCGAAGCCGGGCAGGTCGGGCAGCCGTTCGGGCAGCGTGGCGAAGCGGATGCGGACCCGCCGGGCCGAGCCCAGCTCGTCCATCTTCTGCAAATGCACCAGCTTGCCGCGCTGGAGGATGCCGACGCGGTCGCAGACGCGCTCCACTTCACTGAGCACGTGCGACGAGAACAGCACCGTCTGGCCCCGGCCCTTGGCTTCCAGCAGCTGTTCGAGCAACTGATCGCGCATGGTCGGGTCGAGGGTGTTGGTCGGCTCGTCGAGAATGAGCAACTTGGCCTGGGGCAGCAGCACTTGCATCAGGGCGACCTTGCGCTTCATGCCGGACGACATCTGCACCAGCGGCCGGTCGATGTCGATGTCGAGCTGCTTGGCGAAGGCGTCGGTGCGCGGCGGCATCGGCTGGCCGCGTAGCTGGCTGAGGAAGGCGATCAATTGCCGGCCGGTCATGTTCTCGTAGAGGCGCAGTTCACCGGGCAAATAGGAGATGTGCTGCCGGGCGTGGACCGAATCGCGCCAGCAATCGCGCCCCGCGATGGTGGCGGTGCCCGCCGTTGGCTGGAGGAAGCCCAGCAGCAGCCGGATGGCCGTCGATTTGCCCGAACCGTTCGGCCCCAGCAGGCCGAAGATCTCGCCCGGCGCAATGCTCAAGTTCAGGCTGTCGAGGGCGCGAAAGCGCCCGTAATCCTTGGTTAGCCCTTCGGTGACGACAAGCATGCTTGTTGACTCGTTCTCTGCCCGCTGGTACGTCGGGCTTTCCAGCCCGACTGTCGCGCCGGCGACCGGACCGTCTGTCCCTGGACAGCGAACCGCCGGTGCCAGGGTCGGGCTGGAAAGCCCGACGTACATTCACAATCCCTGGGGCAATCGCTTGCGGTTACGTCCGCCGCGCGCGGGCCGTATAATTATGCTAGCACCCTGCTCTCCTTCGCCCAGCAAGGAAATCCGCCATGCCGGAAGCCTTCATTCTCTCCGCGGTTCGGACGCCCATTGGAAAATACCTCGGCGGCCTGGCCGACGTTTCAGCGCCGCAGCTGGGGGCATACGCCATCGCCGAGGCGCTGAAGCGCGCCGGCGTGCCCGCTGGCGATATCGACGAAGTCATCATGGGCAGCGTCTTGCAAGCGGGCCTGGGCCAGAACCCGGCCCGGCAAGCGGCCCTGAAAGCCGGACTGCCGGACAGCATCGCGGCCGTGACCATCAACAAGGTGTGCGGCTCCGGCCTGAAATCCGTGATGCTGGCGGCGCAGGCCATCCGCGCGGGCGATGCGGACCTGATCGTGGCCGGCGGCATGGAGAGCATGAGCCGCGCGCCCTATCTGCTGTTCGGGGCGCGGGCCGGCTGGAAGTACGGCGACCAGAAGGCCGTTGACGGCATGATCCACGACGGCCTGTGGTGCGCCTTCGAGAACTGGCACATGGGTGAGGCAGCCGAGCACATCGCCGGCAAGTGCGAGGTGCCCCGCGCCGAGCAGGACCGCTTCGCGGCCCAGAGCCACCGGCGCGCCGCCGCCGCCTGGGAGCAGGGCACGTACAACGGCGAGGTGTTGCCGGTGACGGTCGGCAGTGGACCGAAGGCCAGGGTCGTGAACCGCGACGAGGGCGTGCGGCCCGATTCGACCGCTGAAGCACTGGCCAAGTTGAAGCCGTCGTTTCGCGGCGACGGCACGGTGACCGCCGGCAACGCTTCCATGCTCAGCGACGGCGCGGCGGCGGTAGTCGTCGCTTCGGACAAGGTGGCGCGGTTGCAGAGCGGCAAGCCACTCGCACGAGTTGTCGCCTATGCCACCAGCGGCGTGACGCCAAAGGACATCTTCATCGCCCCTGTGCTCGCGGTGCGTCAGGTGCTGGACCGCGCGGGACTGGGCCTGAAGGACATTGACCTGTTTGAGCTGAACGAGGCGTTCGCCGCGCAGATGCTGGCCTGCGGCAAGGAACTGAAGCTGGACGAGGAGCGGGTCAACGTGAACGGTGGGGCGATCGCGTTGGGGCATCCGATCGGGGCGTCGGGCGCGCGCGTGCTGGTGACACTGCTCCACGCCTTGCAGCAACGCGGCCTGAAACGCGGGCTGGCGTCGCTGTGCCTCGGCGGCGGCAACGCGGTGGCGCTGGTGGTCGAACGGATGTGACCGCTCGCGGTTCAGCAAGCTACGGCCGGACGCCGTCCGGCTGCGCCAGCCAGAAGCCCCACCAGCGCCGTTCGGCGTAGGTGGCATCGTTGCAGGAACCTGCCGGGCTGCAACTCGTCACCGAGGACAATTCGGCGTGCCGGGTTTGCATGCAACCCAGGCCGTTCAGGCAAAACAGCACGCACAGCAAGCCGAGGCAACGCGGGCTCATGACGGACCTCCGGCGCGAACGGGAATGCCGCTCTGTGCTGATCGGCCGCCGCTGCGCTGCACTTGAAGCGGGAATCCGGCGGCGGATTGTGGGATAATCGAGCAAGTTTGGCAGACTGCTTGAAGTGGGTGAATCGTGACAAGGGCCGTGACATCATTGACTGAGTGGAGTCGGCTGCCGCCACTTCAAAGCGGCGACCGGCTGTCCCGGAGTGAGTTCGAGCGCCGGTTCGACGCCACGCCAAACTTGAAGAAGGCGGAACTCATTGACGGCGTTGTTTACGTTCCGGGGCCGGTTTCTTTCCTGGACCATGCCGGGCCTAGCTTCGACTTCAGCGGATGGTTGGGAATGTACGCAGCCCTGACGCCGGGTGTTGAAGGTGGCAGCCATTCGTCGATTCGGCTCGACGAAACCAGTGAACCGCAACCCGACAGTTGCCTCATCGTTGAGCCGGCGCATGGCGGCCGAGTACGCATCGACCTGGAAGGTTACCTCGTCGGTGGCCCTGAACTCGTGGGCGAAATTGCCGCCAGCAGCGTCAGCTACGACTTGCACGACAAGCTGCGCGCCTACCAGCGCAACGCGGTGCAGGAGTACGTCGTCTGGCGGGTTTTCGATCGGGTGATCGATTGGTTCTGTTTGCGCGATGGCAACTACGCGCGTCTGCCGTTGAACGCCGAGGGGCAGTATCGGAGCGAAGTGTTTCCCGGCTTGTGGCTAGACCCCAGCGCACTGATGGCCGGCGACATGGTCAAGGTCATGCACGTCTTGCAACAGGGCCTCGCCAGCGCCGAGCATTCCGCCTTCGTCGAACGGTTGCGCCAGGCTGCCGCACCACCCGCGGGACCAGCGTCATGAGCACACCCGAACCCGTACCACCCGCGCCTGGTCGCGGGGCCGCCGTCTGGAAGTGGACGAAGCGCGTCGCCGGCTGCCTGGTGCTGGCGGTGCTGCTGTCGTGCGGTTGCGGCACCTGCGGCGTCGGCGGGCTGTACTGGCGCCACCATTCGACGCTGCGGGCTGGCACCGATGAGGTCTTCCGGACGGGGCTGGCGAACGGCGATGGCGAGGCGATGTACCGCAACGCCGACGAAGCGTTTCGCCTGCGCTACACGCTCGAACAGTTTCTCGCCTTCCTGAAGCTGTACCCGGAATTGCTTCAGCGCGACCAATTGAACGGGAGGATGGTCCAGCGCACGACGCTGGACGGCCTGATCTATCTGGTGGTGCGGGTCGCCATCGACCGGGGCTGGGCCGGCCTGGAGATGGCCATCTATTGCCGGACGGGCGACGACGGCGTGGTCCGGTTGCTGGGCATTTCCAACGGCTGCGACGGCGCGGTGCCGGCCTCGCTGAAGCGCCTGGCTTTTCGGCAAAAAAGTCGCCGCGATCTGTTCGACTGAGGGCCGCTCAGGCTTTATGATACCTTCACACCCATCCGAAACAGGTGCCGGCGGAGAGGAGACGGCAGGTGGCCCCGTCGGCGGGGCGACCCTCACGACATCCGAGTTCGACAGCGTTGAAGGAGACAGCCGCTATGGTTCGCAAGGTGCTTTGCGGGGCCGGCATCGGCGCCGTGATTGGTTTATTCATCGTGTTCATGGCCTTCATCGGCACGTTGACGGCGACCACGGTCGAACGCCGCGCCGAGGCCGGTCATGTGGAATCGCGCGAGAAGTTACAGCTCCAGCGTTCGGAGGCCAGCTTCCAGAACATGACGCGCGACGAATGGCTCTACAAGCAGAAGGAGCCCGACCACATCCTGGGGCGCATCTCCATCAGCCAGGCGCGCTCCGGCGACATCGACAGCGCCGCCAAGAACATTGGCGAACTCAAGAAACTCGACCAGGACATTGTCCGCAACGTGGCGGTCCACGAGATGCTGCACCGCGTGGTGCAGTACGGCAAGGTCGATCAGCCCGAGCAGAAGCTGAAGCCGGTGCTGGAAAAGGCCCGCACGGTGGCCGGCGGCATCAAGGACCCGCTGCTCAAGGCCGACGCCCTGCGGCGCATCGCCGACGTCCAGGAACAGTACATGGAAGACACGGCCTCCAAGGACCAGGCCCGGGCCGCCTACGCCGAGGCCGCCAAGCTGGTGCTCAACCGGCCGGTCGAACCGGAGCAAAGCGCCTCCTGGTTCAACCCCTGGCTGCTGCTCTGGCCCGCCGGGCTGGCGATCTTCGCGGCGATGCTGCTGGCACTCTTGATGCCGCTGCTCGACATGGCCGCCTTCGCCCGCAAGCCGAGCAAGATCACCGCCGAGGACGAAGGCATCGAGGATGAGGACGACGAGGACGAGAAGCCGGCCGCGCCGGTGGTCGAGGTGCCCGTGGCCGAGGCCCCGGTCGCCGAGGTGCCCGACGCCGAGTTGACCGCGCCGCCCGCCGAGGAAGTGCCGATGGCGGCCGACATGCCGATGGCGGACGTGCCGATGGCCGGCGATATGGCGATGGCCGAGATGCCGGCTGCCGCCGCTCCCGCGCCGCCATCCAAGATGATGACCGCCGCCGCCCAGCAGCCGGGCGCGCCGGCCCCCGGCGGCAACCCCGACAAGAAGACCATGATGGCCCGCTCCGGCCAGCCCGCCGCGGCGACCATGCTGGCCAAGGGCGCGGCCGCGCAGACCATGCTCGTCAAGGGCGGCACGGCGACCAAGCTGGCCGATTCGGATGAGGCCATGCCGCTGCCGGACGCCACCCGCAAGACGGTGAAGAAGTAACTTTCGATTGCAGATGGCAATTTTCTTGGCGAGCGGCGGGCGTGTGCCCGCGGTTGGAACAGCCAGTCGCTGAACCCACGATCAGCGGGCTGACGCCCGCCGCTCGCCAAGGATTGCACTCTGCAATCAAGCTTCGCCCCGAGGAACGGATCATGGCCACGATCACC
Organism: Planctomycetia bacterium; assembly: GCA_016795185.1. Taxonomy (GTDB): domain Bacteria; phylum Planctomycetota; class Planctomycetia; order Gemmatales; family Gemmataceae; genus JAGVLI01. The sequence goes on from JAEUIF010000666.1 coordinate 5,571, forward strand.
GACCGCAGCGCTTCCGAGCGCTGGCACGACGAGAACCGTAAGGCCCCGCTGCGCGAGCAGCCGCCGACCACGGTCAGCAGCGTGCCCATCGACGCGCTGTACACGCCCGACAGCCTGAATGGCTTCGACCCCGAGACGGACCTCGGCTTCCCCGGCCAGTATCCGTTCGCCCGCGGCGTGCATGCCAGCATGTACCGCTCGCGGCTGTGGACCATGCGGCAGTTCGCCGGCTTCGGCACGCCGCGCCAGACCAACGAACGCTTCAAGTTCCTGCTGAGCAAGGGCCAGACCGGCCTGAGCACCGCCTTCGACCTGCCGACCCTCATGGGCCTGGATAGCGACGATCCGCGTTCGCTGGGCGAGGTCGGCCGGCTCGGCGTGGCCGTCGATACCCTCGACGACATGCAGGAACTGTACGACGGCATCGACCTCGCGAAGGTTTCCGTGTCGATGACCATCAACGCGCCCGCCGCCATCGTCATGGCCTACTTCCTGGCCAACGCCCAGGACCAGGGCGTGGACTGGCAAGAGCTGCGCGGCACCATCCAGAACGATACGCTGAAGGAATTTCACGCCCAGAACGAGTTCGTCTATCCACCGGAACCGTCAGTGCGGCTGGTGTGCGACGTCATCGAATTCTGCGCGCAACAAGTTCCGCAGTGGAACCCGGTATCGATCAGCGGCTATCACATTCGCGAGGCCGGTTCCAACGCGGTGCAGGAACTGGCCTTCACGCTGGCCGACGGCTTCCACTACGTCGACGTCTGCCTCGAACGCGGCCTGGACGTGGACAGCTTCGCCGGCCGGCTGAGCTTCTTCTTCAACGCGCACAACGACGTTTTCGAGGAGATCGCCAAGTACCGCGCCGCGCGCGTGCTCTGGGCCGAGACGCTGCGACACAAGTACGGGGCGCGCAAGGAAGCGTCGTGGAAGCTGCGGTTCCACGCCCAGACGGCGGGCTGCTCGCTGCAAGACAAGCAGCCGCAAGTGAACCTGATGCGCGTGGCCTACCAGGCCCTGGCGGCGGTGCTGGGCGGCTGCCAGTCGCTGCACACCAATAGCATGGACGAGACGCTGGCGCTGCCCTCGGAGCACGCGGTCACGCTGGCCCTGCGGACGCAGCAGGTGCTGGCTTACGAAACCGGCGTCACCAACACGGTTGATCCGCTGGGCGGCAGCTACTTCGTCGAGACGCTGACGCGCCAGATGCAAGAGCAGGCCCGCACCTACTGGGAGCGCATCGAGGAAAAGGGCGGCATGGTGCCGGCCATCGAGGCGGGCTTCTTCCGCCGCGAGATCGCCGACGCCGCCTTCGTCTACCAGCGCGACGTGGATGCGAAGCGCAAGCTGATCGTCGGCGTCAACGCTTTCCAGGAGACCGATGAGCAGCCGCTGGAAATCCTGCAAATCGGCGCGGATGTGGAACAGGAACAAGTCAGCCGCTTGCGGCTTCGCAAGCAGCAACGCGATCAGGAAGCGGCCCAGCGCGAGCTGAACAACGTGAAGCGCGTGGCGGCGACCAAGGAAAACCTGATGCCGGCGCTGATCGCCGCCGCCCGGGCGCGCTGCACGGTGGGCGAACTGGTCAACGCCCTGGCCGACGTCTTCGGCCGCTACGACGGCGCGGCGAAGTGGTAGGCCGGGATAGCGTTAGATGCCAGGGGCGGAGGCTTAACTTCTTGGACACAGTGGCTGAGCCAGTGCCGGATGTGGTGGTGATGGCCCGCCGCACCGGCACACGCTGGTTGAGCGTGCTCCAGATGGTCGCGCGCGATCTTAACGCGGGCACCGAAGTCGTTGCCGTCTTCGATTGGCCGTCGGTCGCGGTCCAGGTGTATTACGAGAATGACCGGCCGCGCTGCTTCCAGATTGATCCGACCGGCATACCCGCCATGAGACAACTCTTCGCGTGAACGCTCGCCCGGTACAGCGAGGTAATGCACTTCATGACCACCGCCACCGTTCCGCAGCGGATCGTGCTTGCCAAGATCGGGCTCGACGGGCACGACCGGGGCATCAAGGTCGTGGCGCGGGCGCTGCGCGACGCGGGCATGCACGTCATCTATGCCGGACTCTGGCAGACGCCGGAAGCCGTGGTCCGCACCGTGGGCGACGAGGACGCCGACTGGCTCGGCCTCAGCCTGCTGTCCGGGGCGCACATGACGCTCGTCCCGCGCGTGCTGGAGTTGCTCCGCGCCGCTGGTTTGGGCCATGTCGGCGTGCTGGTCGGCGGCATCATCCCGGAAGCGGACATCGCCAAGCTGACCGAAATGGGCGTGGCGCGCGTCTTCGGGCCGGGCACGCCGTTGCCGGAGATTGTGGACTTCCTGCGCCAGCCGCGCGAGGCGCGCCATGGATGAAGACCTGTGGCAGCGCTTTCAACAGCGCGACCGACGGGCGCTGTCGCGGCTGATCTCGCTCGTGGCGCGCGGGGAAGACATCGGAGAAATGGCGAAGCCGCCAGCGGCGAGCAAAGTGGTTGCCATCACGGGCGGCGGTGGCGTGGGTAAGAGTTCGCTGATCGGTAAGCTGATCGAACGCTGGCGAGGGCGCGGCCAGACCATCGCCGTGCTAGCCTGCGACCCGGAAAGCCCGCTGTCGGGCGGGGCGCTGCTGGGCGACCGCTTCCGCATGCCGAGCCGGCCCGACGACGACGGCGTCTTCATCCGCAGTCTGGCTGCCGCTTCCGGGCAAGGCGCGGTCGCGCAGCACCTGCCGGCCATCATCCGTCTCCTGGAAGCCTTTGGCTTCGACCTCATCTTGCTCGAAACCGTCGGCGCGGGCCAGGGCGACGTGGCCGTGCATGCCCTGGCCGATGGCGTCGTCCTGCTGCTCCAACCCGAAACCGGTGACGACCTGCAATGGGAAAAGGCGGGCGTCATGGAAGTCGCCGATTTGATCGTGATTCACAAGGCCGACCTGCCGGGGGCCGAGGGGGCCGTGGCGCAGGTGCGCGGCGCGCTCGACCTGATCGCCGGCCCGTCGCCGCCCGTGCTGCTGGCCAGCGCCCGCACCGGCCAGGGACTGGACGAACTCCTGGACCACATCGCGAAACTGCCGCCGCGCCGAGCGACCACTGTGCAACCGGCGGACTTGCTGCGTCGAGCACAGGAGACTCTCGCCGCACGCTTCGCCGCAGGCAACGCCCGGCACGATCCGCAACTGGCAGACTTATTGTCGGCCTGGCAGAGCGGCCGGTTGCTGGCGGAGAACGCCGCAGTCGAGGTGCTGCGCTGGGCGGCCACGCCGCGTTCGACAAGCGGTTGACAAGTGGGGGAGCTGCTGTCTGAAGTACGTCGGGCTTTCCAGCCCGACACACAGCGCCGG
>JAEUIF010000770.1 GCA_016795185.1 Planctomycetia bacterium
AGCGAACGCCGGGCGCGCATACCGCCGGCGCTTCAGTCGGGCTGGAAAGCCCGACGTACAAGAATCCAACCGAAGGCAGCGTGCCGCTTGCCAGCGTCGTGTCGGCCGACTACGCTGGGCAGTTCGCGAAGACTGAAGTGAACACCGGGACGGTGCCGACATGAAACCGAAGAAACGCGGCGGGGGCTGGGCCGCCATCCTTTACACGCTCCGCATGGCCAACCGCGTGGGCTGGTGGCAACTCTGGAAGGCGATGCGCTCCAAGAACGCTTGCAAGACCTGCGCCCTGGGCATGGGCGGCCAGGCCGGCGGCATGCGCAACGAGCAGGGCCACTGGCCGGAAGTCTGCAAGAAGTCCTTGCAAGCGATGGTCGCCGACATGCAGCAGGGGCTCCAGCCGGAGTTCTTTCAGCGTTACTCCATCGCCGAGTTGCACCGGCTGTCGCCGCGCGAGCTGGAATACTGCGGCCGGCTGACACAGCCCTTGCTGGCCGCGCCGGGCGATACGCACTACCGCGTCATCGACTGGGAAACGGCCCTCGGGCGCATCGCCCGGCAACTGCGCGGGCAGCGGCCCGAGCAGCACTTCTTCTATTGCAGCGGCCGGTCCTCCAACGAAGCGGGCTTCCTGCTGCAACTGTTCTCGCGCCTGTACGGCACCAACTTCGTCAACAACTGCTCGTACTATTGCCATCAGGCCAGCGGCGTGGCCCTGAACGACGCCCTGGGCACCAGCACTTCCACGGTGACGTTGGAAGATGTGGAAAACGCCGACCTGTTCTTCCTGATCGGCGGCAACCCGGCGTCGAACCACCCGCGCCTGATGCGCTCGCTGATGACCGTGCGGCGGCGCGGCGGCAAGGTCGTGGTCATCAATCCGGTCAAGGAAGTGGGCCTGGTCAACTTCAGCGTGCCCTCGGACATCCGCAGCCTGTTCTTCGGCTCGGAGATCGCCAGCCTGTACGTCCAGCCGCACATTGGCGGCGACATCGCGCTGCTGACCGGCGTGGCCCGGTTGCTGCTGGAACGCAACGCCGTGGACACCGGCTTCATCGCGGAAGCCACGCTAGGTTTCGAGGAATATGCCCAGCAAGTACGGCAGGTTTCTTTGGAGCAAATCGAACGGCAAGCCGGCGTGTCCCGCGCCGAGATCGAGCGCATCACCGAGCTGTACGCCACGGCCCGCACCGCCGTCTTCGGCTGGACGATGGGCATCACGCATCACGAACATGGCGTGGCCAACGTGCATGCGATCATTAACCTGGCCCTGCTGCGCGGCATGGTCGGCCGGCCGGGGGCGGGGCTGCTGCCGATTCGCGGCCATTCCAACGTGCAGGGCATCGGCTCGGTCGGCGTGGTGCCCAACCTCAAGCAGGTGGTGCTCGACAACCTGGAAGCGACCCTGGGCACAAAGCTGCCGCGCACGCCCGGCCTCGACACGATGGCCTGCGTGGAGGCCGCTCATCGCGGGGAAATGCGCTCGGCGCTCTGCCTGGGCGGCAACCTCTACGGCAGCAACCCGGACGCAAAATTCGCCAGCGAGGCGCTCGGCAAGCTGGAGCTGGTGACCTACCTGAGCACCACGCTCAACACGGGCCACGTCTGGGGACGCGGCCGGGAAACGCTGATCCTGCCGGTGCTCGCGCGCGACGAGGAAACACAGCAGACGACGCAGGAATCGATGTTCAACTTCGTGAGACTG
>JAEUIF010000856.1 GCA_016795185.1 Planctomycetia bacterium
TCAGGAGTCAGGAGTCAGGAGTCAGGAGTCATTAACTCTCCGATTCGCGCCACACCTAATTGAGCGAAGCCAATCGCCCTTGGTTTTGAATTTTTGGTCTTCTGACTCCTGTCTCCTGTCTCCCGACTCCTGATTCCTGACCCCTGTTCGTTAGCGCTTGGTCTTTTCCTGGAAGCGGACCAGGCTGTTGCCCGCGCCGATCAGGTCGTTGTTCTTGAGCGGATACGGGCCGCTGATCCGCTGGCCGTTGACCGTCGTGCCGCCCGGTGTATCGCCGTCGAGCAGCACATAGCGGTCGCCCTTCAGCACGATGCGAGCGTGCTGCTTCTCGACCTGCATGTCGCCGAACAGCGCGATATCGACGCCTTCCGCGCGGCCGATGGAGGTTTCGGGCTTGCTCAGGATCATTTCGCGGCCCGAACGGAAGCCCTTTTCGACCTTGACCCAGGCTTCCTTCAGCACGACCTGGGCCACGCCGATCAGCAGGCCGATGCACATGCCGAGGATGACCAGGCCGACGGCCAGCGACCACTTCGGGAAGCGGGCCTTCATGGTGTCGTAGGATTCGTCGAACGGCCAGGGGACGAAGTTGAAGGCGTCGTTGAGCGCGCCGCCGATGAAGCCGCCAATGGTGCCGCCGATGATGCCATTGACCACCTTGCGGATGGCCTGCTTCATGCCCTTGCCGCCCGCGCCGACGGAGCGGACCACATCGAAGACGCCCAGCGCCGCGCCGATGATGAAGCCGACCATCATCCAGCCGGGGAACACGAAGCTGACGCCGTCGCGAATCCACTCGCCGATGTAGGCGAACACCAGGCTGCCCGTCAGGCCCACGGCCACGGACATGACGACGCGCACGACGCGCGCGAAGCCCACCGAGTTCAGGATGGCGTCGAGCAGGCCGATGACGGCGGCCAGGAGCAAGCCGAGCAGCGCGCCGATCGCGGTGCCCTTCTGGAACAGCGGTTTGGCATTGCCCCACTCGGACATGCCGGAGAACTCCTGGAGCGCCCAGACGACCAGGGCCGCCCAGCCGCCGCACAGGGCGCAATAATACATGAAGGTCTTGAAATTCATGGTTGTGTACCCACCGAATATGCCAGCATCCGGCCCACCGGTCGCTCGAAGGCGCGGCAGGTCGGAAGTCTGCGTGTCCGATTCCCTGGGACGAGGACTGCCTTCACGGGGTCTCTTCAAGCGGATAGGGGCGGGACAGGCCCGGCGGCCTGTCCGGGCCGGGGTGGGCAGGCGGCCCACCCCGGCCGGTACAGTCTCTGCGCACCACACGCCAGCGCTCAATCGAAAATGCTGGCGTCGTTGATGCGAATCTTATCGGTGGCGACGCCGATCGAGGGCGCGTCGGCCTTCAATTCGTATTCGCCGGACTTGGCCGCCTTCAACCGCCAGGTCACCTGCGAGTAGCCTTCGCGGGTGGCGGGCGGCACCTGTTTTTCGGCGCGCTCGCCCTCGGCGAAGGTGATGCCCGGCGGCAGCGACAGCGTCACCACCTGGTTGGCGTCGTTGGCCTTGATGTACGCCGTGGTGATGAACGGCTTCTTCAGGCTGGTGCGCGGCGTGAAGAGCCGCATCCGCCCGCCGGACTTCTCGAGCGCGCTCTTGCCGCCCACGTCGCTGAGGATGCGCCCCAGACCGTAGGTGAAGGCCATGTCGCGGTGCTCGTCGGGCTTCATGTTGGCCTGGGCCCAGTAGAGCATGATGCCCGAGTCCTTGGCGTTCGGGTTCTTGTCCATCGGCTCGTACTGCCATTCGCCCGGCCCGGTGCCGCCGCCCCAGCGCGCCTCGCTGTTCTGCGGCCAGCGGCAGATGACCATCTTCTCGATGGGCTCGACGCCCTTGAGCTTCAGGCCGACGACGGCCACCGTGCCGTCCGGGTCGTTCAGGTTGCCGGTTTCCACCGCCTGCACGAAGTCGGGGATGTCCTTCTGCGCGAAGACTTCCATCGTCTGCACGAAGCGTTCGGGCTTGTCCGTGGTCGGCGGGATGTAGAACGGCACGCCGTCGTTGGCGCCGATCAGGGTGTCGAGCATGACGCGGATGCCGACGGTGTGCGGCGTGCGGTCGCGGTTCCAGATATGGTACTTGACCAGGGCGGTGTCGTAGAGGCGAGTGACCTCGCCAACCATGATCTCGACCGACTGGGTGACGCGGATGCGGCCGTACTCCGTCTCCCACACCGACTGCCGGGCCCGCTCGGGGTCCTTGCCGGGGATGGGGACTTCCTTCATGATCTTCCCCTTGTCGCGCACGTAGCGGACGCCAGGGATTTCCACACCGTAGATGTATTCGTAGCCTTCGATGCGGACGCAGGTGTTGTTGGTGATGCCGCGCTCGTCGCGGGTCAGCAGCTTGGGCTTCTCCGGGTTGCGCGGGTCGCGCAACCGCGGGCAGACGATGCCAAAGCGCTGCTGCTCGCTGAACTGCACGTGAACGCGGTTGATGTAATCCAGCGGTTCGACCTTCGGAGCGTTATCGACGCGCGTGTCGGTCTGGTCGTTCCCGGCGAACTTCGGGTCGGAGACCTTGGTCGGGTCGCGCATCCAGTCCCAGAGGAAGATCAGGAACAGGCACAGCATGAGCAGCAAGAGCGGGAGCAAGTGGACCTTGCTCATCGGCTTCTTGCGCGCGCCCGTGACCTGCACCACGTTCGGCCCGGCCACGAAGGCCAGGCCCTGGCCGATCTTCAACGAAACCGGGATGACGAACTTCTGGTTGCCGTTGGAAGTCACCAGCACCTTGGCGTGCAGCATGTCGCCGACGCGGTCGGGCACGGCGGAGACGCGCAGCGGGATGGTGGCGACGCGGCCGTTGAGCACGGCCCGCCCGACTTCCAGCCAGGGCTGGTCGCTGACGGCGTGGGCGTAGACCGGCCGCTTCTCGTCGGTCTTGACTTCGATCTGGTCCTTGAGGGACTGGTGCGGCTCGCCCTTCATATCGACGCGCTTGACGCCGACATGCACCTTCGGCGGCGGGGTCAGGCCGAGGGCTTCAAAGAACTGCTGCACCGCGCCCAGGCCCTGGGAGGTTGCCCCCTTGACCGGGTAGGTCCAGCCGTTTTCCTTGTACCAGCGGGCGACCATGCCCTTCTCGAACTGGAGGGCCGCTTCCTTGGGGTGGGACTTGGCCTTCTCGGCGATCTGCCGGGGGCTGCGAGCGCCCGCGAGCACGCCTTCGGGGAAGGGCTTGATCGGCACTTCCGCCTTGATCGGGATGATGATGTCGTCGTCGGTCGGGCCGCCGTTCCACTCGATGAGCAGCTTGCCTTCGAGCGCCTTGTTGGAGGCACGCAGGTTCTTGCCGCGAATGTTGACCTGGATCTTCAGTTCGCTGCCGAACTGGAACAGCTTCTGCTGCGAGCCCGGCGTGGAGCCGAGGGTAATCCACGGGCAATCGACGACGCGGATGGAACCGTAGAGCAGGCGGCTGCCGGTGTTCTTGAGCTTGAGTTCGAGCTTCTTGTCCTTGCCCGGCTCCAGCTGACCGAGGTTGAGGTCGGACGGTTCGACCTGGAGCTTGGGAGCCTGGATGGCCTTGGTGGGCAGGCGCTCGAGGAACTTGTCGAGGCCGCGGTCCTTGTCGGGATACTGGGCGGCTTGTCGGGCGGCCATCGCCAGGTCGGCGCGGCCCTGGGAGCCGAGGAATTTTTCGAGGTCGCCGCGCTTCAGCATATCGACGGCGGCGGACCAGTTCTGCTGGCACGCGAGCGCCAGCTGGTCGAAGTTACGGCACTGCTGCCCCGAGGGGAAGACGAACGGTTGGCTGAAGCCCGCGGCGGCGGCAGGGGCCGCGGGCGCGGGGGCCTTGCGTCCGGCCTGGGCCGGCAACGCCACGCCATCGTTGTAGCAATAGCTGGCGTCATCGGGATTGGCGCGGGAACACTTCGCACATGTGAGTGGCATGGCTTCACCTTGCCTTGCGACAAAAGGAAAGAAAAGGCAAAGGGGAAAGGATTCAACCCGCACCCGGCGGGGCGGCCAGGCGAGTGGGCAAGGCAGCAAGCGGGGTTGACGCGGGGGCCGTTGCGCCGCCATCCGGCCAGGGACTGGCGCAAGGCCCGCTTCCGACCGGCCGTGGGAACGGCCGGTCGGAAGCCGGGAACGGTCAGACGCTGACTTTCAGATGGATGGTGCCCAGCTGAATCACGTCGCCGGGGGTCAAGCCCCGCTTCTGACCGGGGAACACGCGCTCGCGGTTGACATAGGTGCCGTTGGCGCTGTTCAGGTCTTCGAGGATCAGCTCATCGTTGACGAAGCGGATAATCGCATGCTGGCGGGAAACCCAGCTACGTTCCTGCTGCTCCTGGTCGTCGAGGTCGATATCGACGGGGTTTTCATCGGAACGGCCGATGAAGTTTTCCCCTTCGTAGATCGGGTACTCGACGTTGAGCCGCACGCCGCGGACGCTGATCAACTTGGGTTGCGAACCGGGAGGCAATTTGGCGGCAGGCACATCGGCCGCTGCCGGCGCGGCGGCGTCGCCTACGACATCCGCCATCGGAAACCCTTGGTCGCTCATTATAAGGAAACCTCAATAAGGGTCGTTAGCGAAAAAGGACTACACCTTCAACTTCAGCTGGACGGTGCCGACCTGGAGGATGTCCCCCGGCGACAGGCCACGCTTCTGACCGGGGTAGACGCGGGTACGGTTGACGAAGGTGCCGTTCGCGCTGTTCAGGTCTTCCACGTGGATGGTGCCGCCCTCGAACGTGATCAGGCAGTGCTGCCGGCTGGACCAGACGCGATCCGGCGGCTCCTGGTCGTCGAGGTCCACGTCCACGGGCTTCTCGTCGGCCCGGCCGACGAAGTTGTTGCCTTCGTAGATCGGGTATTCGACGTTGATCTTCAGACCGCGGAGGACGACCAGCTTGGGCTGGGCGCCGGCCGGGATCTGGGCGGCGGGAGCGCCATCGGCAGGAGCGCCGCCAGCGGCCGGAGCGCCCATGGGGGCGGCGGCGCCGGCCATCGCCTCGACCGGCATGGTCTCAACGCCCACCGGCGCGGCGGCCGGCACGGCGCTGAGGTCGGACTTGCACTGCTCGCAGAACAAGGCCCCGTCTTCGTTTTGGAACTGGCAGAACGGACACTGAACTGGCATGGTGTGTGAATCCTCCTAAAGCTTCTCAAAGCAGCTAAGCAACCGGGAGTCACCTCACTCGAGATACTCCGCCTGGCTGGCAGGGCCGGGGGAACGCCGTCGTTCCCCCTCGGGATGGCCGCACCGGCCGTCGAATCTAGGCCGTTATCCGGGTCGGGCGGCTTAAGTCATGGCGTCGCGGGCCGCATCGTCCATGGCCAGCTGGGTCTTCTTGGAGACGCGGCCGCCCGCGTTGATCTCCTGAAGCACCTGCTTGGCGAGCATGGTCTTCTTGGCGCCGGCCTTGCCCATCTTCTCGCCGACCTTGACGATCTGGGCGGCGACCGCCTGCACTTGCTGGTTCTGGCCGCCTTCGATGGCCTTTTGCAGGTTCTCGTTCAGTTCGGCGACCTGAATCTCGTCGATGTGCTTGGCGACCTCGGCGTTAATGTAGCCGTGGCCGGCCGAAGTGTACACCATTTCCAGCGGCACGGTCACGCTCTCGCGCTTCCCGGTGCCCGGATCGTAGCTGATTTCCAGCTGCGCGATGACGTACTTGCCGTCGGGCCGCTTCGGCAGCGTCAGGTCGACGATGTACTTGGTCGGCTTGTCGCGTTCCAGGGTGCCCAGCTGGGCCACCAGATGGTTGGCCTCGGGCTCGGTGGTGTCCATCTTCTTGATTTCGGGGGCCACCTGGCGGAGTCGCTTGACCTTGACGTCCTTGATCGGCCGGAGGTGCATTTCGGTGTTCAGGAAGCCGGCGTGCTGTAGGCTCTCGAACTCTTCCTTGAAGACCTCGGCGGCGGCGTTCTGGTCGTTGACGTCGATGTAGTACCACTTGCCGTTGGAGACCTTGGCCAGGTCCTTGATCAGCGTGGCGTTCCAGTCGGTGCCGACGCCCATCAGGCTGAGGTGGACCTTCTTGCCGGCGGCCTCGCC
>JAEUIF010000873.1 GCA_016795185.1 Planctomycetia bacterium
AAATTCAAGGCGAACGCTCTTCAGCAGTCGGTGATAGCGGAACACCCCGTCTTCGGCAATGGCTTGCGGTTTGCGCCGCCCCCAGTATGCTGGACCGTACACAAGGGGCGGCTTGCCATCGAAGGAGTTGCGAGATGAAGCGTCAATGTATTGCCCTGCTGGCCCTGCTCTTGCTGGGGCCGCTCAGCTGGGGCCATTTCGTCTGGGTCGTGCCCAACGAGCAGTTCACCGAAGCCCAGGTCATCTTCAGCGATAGCCTGGAACCGGACGATGCCAAGTTGCTCGCGAAAATTGCCAAGACCGACCTGTTCCTGCGCCAGGGCGACAAGGCCCCGACGGCGGTCAAGTGGACGCTGGGCAAGGACGCTTACCTCGTGAAAGTCGAGGACAAGGCCGCCACGGCGCTGAGCGCGATCTGCGACTACGGCGTGATCCAGAAGGGCAACGCCGAACCCTTCCAGCTGAAGTACAACGCGACCACCACCCTGGCGCGCACGCCGGACTACAAGCTCAAGCCCTTCGACAAGCTGGACCTCGAAGTCCAGCCCGTGGCCGACGCCAGCGGCGTCATCGCCGTGAAAGTCCTGTGGCGCGGTAAGCCCCTGGAGGGCGCGGAAGTGGTCGGCATCGGCGAAGGCCTGGAAAAGACGCCCGACGTGAAGACCGACAAGAACGGTGAAATCCGCCTGGGCAAGGCCGGCACGCTGAGCCAGCCGGGCGGCAAGTTCGGCGTCCGCGCCAAGCACGTGGAGGCGAAGGAAGGCGAAGCCGACGGCAAGAAGTTCAAGGAAACGCGCTACTACTCCACGCTGGTGCTGACCGGCGCGCCGGCCAAGAAGGTTTCCGCGGACACGCCCGCCGACGCCAAGGAAAACCCGGACGCCTCCAAGCTCCTCAAGGACGCCCGCAACGCCCGCGCCATCTGGACGAACTTCCCCGGCTTCACCGCCGACATCGCGGTCAACGTCGATGGCGTGGTGCAGAAGGGCACCCTGCAAGTCAGCGCCAAGGGCGAAGTGCAGATCGAGAAGCTCGACAAGGCCGCCGAGACCTGGGCGCGGCGCAACCTGGCCAGCACGGTGATGCACCGCCTGGACAACAGCGGGGCCAAGGATACCCCGTGCGCCTTCCTCGACAAGAACACCGACCACCCGCTCGGCCAGGCCATCCGCGTGCTCAACGACGAACTGCACTCCAGCTACCGCATCAAGGACAAGCAGATCCTCGAAGTCAACCGCGTGATGGAAGGCCGCCGCTTCAGCATCAGCGTGCTGGAGAACAAGCCGAACGAGGAAGGCAAGTTCCTGTCGGTGGCTTTCGTGGTCAACTACTGGAACCTGGAAACCGGCGAGCTGGCCCGCAGCGAAGCCAACCACCAGACCTGGAAGCGGGTCGGCGGGTTCGACCTGCCGGTGACCACCACCGTGGTGACCTCGTTCAAGCCGGAGAAGACCGGCAAGGGCAGCACGGCGCAATCGTTGACGCTGTCGAATCACAAGCTGGTGACGGCGGTGCCCAAGTAGCGCCATTCGGACGAATCCGTAGGGCCGCCCTGGCGGTCCCCGCACCCTGGACCCTGTCCGCCAGCTTCCCCCTGGCGGACAGGGTGTTTTTATTGGGGTTTTATACCCTGTCCGCCAAAATGGCCGGAGGGGGCGGACTGGCCTTGACCCACCGCAGGGCCGTTTGGCACCCTGGAGGTCCACCGCGCTCTCGACCCACCGTCCGGGCTGGTTCACCGGACCGGTCCTGGCGCAAAGTCCAGAGAGTGGCTGCCTGAAGTACGTCGGGCTTTCCAGCCCGACACGTTGCGCCCGAGGTTGGCCGCGCTCGCTCGACGACACCGTGCATCGCCGGCGCTGCCTGTCGGGCTGGAAAGCCCGACGTACTGTCGGCGGTCAGGCGAGCACTCCTGGGACACTGCACTAGCACCTGGAGCCACTTCACCCGCGGCCGACGCGGGCCGTCGTCGGTTCGGCGTTTGTCACCCACCCTGCCAGCGCGCCGACTTGTTTTTCCTTGCAGTACACGCGACGGCCGACGATAGTACCAGGGTAGTGTGCCCGAGCGTCGTCCGCCGGGTTCATGCCGGTGGAACGTCGGCGCGCCCGAGAAATCACGCCCATGCACTGGAACGTCGCGACGAGCCGCACCCAACCAGGCAGCACTTCCCCGCTTTCTCTTCACGGAATCATGCCGCCGAGCGCCCCCGGCCGGTAGCCGAGGAAAGCCGCCATGCGCCCAGATGACGATTTTTCGTCGGATTCCGGCTTCAGTCAAGCCCGCACCGTTGCCAAGACCGTCGATGCGCTGCTGGACGACCAGAGCTGGTACTGGCGCTCCGGGCAACCTGTGCGCGTCGAGCAGATCGTCGAACAGCACCCCGAGATCGGCAGCGACACCACGGGCCTCCTCGACCTGATCTATCACGAGATTTTGCTGCGCACCCGACGGGAGGAACGCCCAACGCTCGAGGAGTACGTCCGGCGCTTTCCCCACTTGAGGGCCGAACTCGAAAAGCAGTTCGAGATTCATCGGGCGATGCACCAGTCGCGGCGCTCGCCGGGCTCGCCGGGCACCCCGCACCAGAGTTCGCGTTTCTTCACCGGCTCGGGCGACCGCGGCCAGAGCGAAGCCGCAGCCGTCGGCTGGCAGCTTCCCGGCTACCGGCTGTTCGAGCCGCTCGGCCGGGGCGGTATGGGCGTGGTCTACAAGGCGCGACAGGCTAGCCTGCACCGGTTGGTGGCGGTCAAAATTCTCCGGAACGGCGCGCTGGCCGAACCGTTGAGCCTGAGCCGTTTCCGGGGCGAAGCCGACCTGCTGGCTCGCCTCGAGCATCCCAACATCATCCGGGTCTACGACATCAACGAACACGAGGGCACTCCGTACTACTCGATGGAGCTGGTCGACGGGCCGAGCCTGTCCGCCTATCTCGGGGGCACGCCGGTGGCGGCGGCGCAAGCAGCCGGTCTGGTGGAGGTCGTTGCCCGCACCATGCACCTGGTCCACCAGCGGGGCATCGTTCATCGCGACCTCAAGCCGGCCAACATCCTGTTAGCGCCGCTCGCCGGAATGGAGGCCGCATCGCCGCTGGCCCGCCCGCCGCTCGACGCCTTTATCCCCAAGGTCACCGACTTCGGGCTGGCCAAAGACCTGAGCAGCTCCCAGACGGCCAGCCTGAGCGGTGAGATTGTCGGCACGCCCAGCTACCTGGCGCCGGAACAGGCCCAGGCCGCGGCAGTGACGCCCGCGACCGATGTGTACGCGCTCGGCGTCATCCTCTACGAACTGCTCACCGGCCGCCCGCCGCTCCGGGCCGAAACACTGATGGCGACTTTGGCCCTGGTCAGTTCCCAGGAGCCCGTGCCGCCGCGCCAGTTGAACGCGCATGTGCCGCGCGACCTCGAAACCGTCTGTTTGAAGTGCCTGGAGAAAACGCCGGCGCGCCGCTACGCCAGCGCCGCGCTGCTGGCCGATGACCTTCGGCGCTTCCGGAACGGTGAGCCGGTGCAAGCTCGGCCGGTGGGCTGGTGCGAGCGCGCCGTCAAATGGGCCAGGCGGCGGCCGACCGTCGCCGCGTTGCTGCTCGTCAGCGTGCTGGCGGCGGTGAGCCTGGCCGGCGGCGTGGCGCTGCACATCCGCCAGGAAGTCCTGGAGGCGGCCCGGCAGGCGCGGGAGGAACATCGCGTCGGGGTGGTGCGCGCCGAGGCGAACCTGCTGCTCCGCGAAGGGCAGCGCGCCTTGTGGCGCGACGACCGGCCTACGGCCCAGGCGAACCTGACGGCCGCCCAGCGCCGCCTGGAAGGCGAGCCGGCCCTGGCGGACCTGCACGCACAGGCGGTGCGCCTCAACCGCGAACTCCAGCGCTACCAGGAGTTCCTTCAGCTGTTCGACGACGCCGTGTTTCACGAGACCCTGTTCACGGGCCTGGACCCGACCGCCAGCGCCGCGGCCACGCGCCAGGCTGCCCGTCAGGCGTGTGCGTTGTTCGGACTCGACCCCGACACCCCCGACGCCCCGCTGCCGTCCCTGGCGGACAGCGCCCTCGACGACCGGCAGCAGCGCGCCATCGTGGAGCGCTGCTACCAGCTGCTGCTGGTCCTGTCCAGCGCGGCGGCTCAGCCACAACCCGGCCAGGCCCCGGAGACCGAGGACGCAGCGCTCGCCCAGGCGCTCGCCTACCTGGACCGCGCCCGGCGGCTTGGACCGGGGACGCGGGCCTGGCACCTGCTCCGCGCCCGGCACCTCGCCCGGCTCGGGCGGCAGCCGGAGGCCGACGAGGAGCGGACGCGCGCCCGGCGCGTCGAGCCGGCCGACACCCTGGACTGCTTCCTGGTGGCCTTTGAGTCCTACCGCCAGGGCCAGCCCGACCAGGCCGCGCGCGAGTGCGCGACGACGCTGCGTCGTCAGCCCGAGCACTTCTGGGCCCAGTACCTGCTGGCGCTGTGCCACCTGCAACGCCAGCGCTGGTCGGAAGCCACGGCGGCGCTGACGGCCTGCGCTGGCCGCCGGCCGGCGTTCGCCTGGTGCTACGTCCTGCGCGGGTACGCGCTGGGCGAGCTGGCCCAAACGGTGCGGGCGGCCGACGCCGAATTTCACTTCCAGGCCGCCGAGGCGGACTTCGCCGCCGCCCTGGGCTTGAACCCGGATGAAAACACCCGCTACGGCGTGCTGGTGAATCGCGGCGTTACCCGCGTCCGCCAGCGACGGCTGGCCGAGGCCGTCGCCGACCTGCGCGCTGCTGTCGCCCTGAAGCCGGCCGCCTATCAGGCATACGCCAACCTCGCCAGCGCGCTCCAGGACCAGGGTGAGCTGGAAGCCGCGCTGACCGCGCTCGACCGCGCCCTCGACCGGGCGACCACCGCGCGGGCGACGCTGTACCGTGCTCGCGCGCAGCTTCAGGTGCGGCGCGGCGATTCCGTGGCCGCGCTCGCCGACCTGGATGCCGCCACCGGCCTGGGCGGCGGCTTCGCGGCGCTGGCCCAGGACCACTACGAACGCGGCCGGGTCTGGCAGCGCTGCCAGGAGCACGCCCGCGCCCTGGCCGCCTACGACAACGCCGTCCAGATGCGGCCGGCGTTTGCGGAAGCGCAGCGGCGGCGCGCGGAAGTCCTGGCCGAACTCGGCCGCTTCGACGATGCAGCTAGCGCGCTGGACCAGGTGATCGCTGCGGGCGGCCTGGGCCAAACGGGGGTGGAAGTATTCCTGGCCCGGGGCCTCGCGCGGGCCAAGGCGGGCCAACTGACGGCGGCGGTGGATGACTACACGCAAGCCCTGGCCCTGCGGCCCGAGGCGGCGGGCCACAACCAGCGCGGCTGGCTCTATGTGGCGCTGCGTGCCCCCAAACTGGCGCTGGCCGATTTCGACGTCGCGCTGCGCCTGGACCGCGAACTGGGGGACGCCTATGCCGGCCGGGGCGTCGCGCGGGCGGAACTGGGGCAGTATCAACCGGCCGTGAGCGACGCCGAAGCCGCGGTGCGCCACGCGCCGGCCAGTCCCCGCCATCTGTACAACGTCGCCCGCATTTACGGCCTGGTCGCCGGCAAGGCGGAAGGGGATGGGAACCTGCAACGGCCGCAAAGCCAGGAACTGGTTAGCCGCAGCCGGGAATCTGGGCTACAGTTCTTGCGGCAGGCGCTGGAACTGGCCCCGGCGGCGCAGCGCGCCGCCTTCTGGAATGACTTCGTCCGGACGGACGCCGCGCTGGCGGCGCTGCGGCGCACCCTGGAGTATCAGCAACTGGCCGCCCGCTACGAAAAACCCTAACCGCCGTCGGGCTGTTTTTCGTCGTTGGTTTTGGGCGCTACCCTGGGGGTTGGAGCACGGGGCGCTAGGGTCCCCACCGCGCACCCTACACTATTTGTTGGGTCCGCTGTGCGGACCGCTCCAGCCAGTCGCAAATTGGTTTGGCCGTGACGCATAAGGGTTCGGGACGGTCCATGTTGGCCTGACCGCCCGCTACGGTGGCTTCGCCCGTGTAACTGGGAGAGCCGAGCGCATGTGGCGATTGTGGCGGGGTTGGTGTGACCGCTTTCGATCTTCGTGGTCGCGTCCCGGAACTCGTCGCCCGGTGCCGGCTGTTGGCCGTTACCGGCTTCGGTTGGAAGTGGAGACCCTCGAAGCCCGCACGCTGCTGACGGCGTCGAGCCTGGCCGACCCGATCATCCTGGCGCCCACGCAGCTGCTGGACGATGTGGCCGGACAGGCCGGGCAAGTCGATTTCTACGCGGTCACGGTGCCCGAGAACGGCCGGTTGACCGTCCGGACCGCCTCCACCGCCTTGACTCCCACGCTCAGCCTGCTCACGACCACCGGGGAACTCCTCATCCAGGGCGCTGTGGAAGTTGGCGCGGAGCAGAGTGCCGTCCTGGAACAGCACTTGTTGCCCGGCACCTATGTCTTTCGGGTTGAACTCACCGCCGCCGGGGACGACCCGGGCGACTACGACCTCGAAACCCAGTTCGTCGCGGCATCCGTGCCCTTCGAGCCGGTGCCCACGGGCATCGGCCCCACCAACGTCAAAGGAATTACCGCCGACTTCAACGGCGACGGCCACCTGGACCTGGCGGTGCTGCGGCAGAGCACGGCGCAAGCCGGTTACCTTGGTCTCTATTTCGGCCTGGGCGATGGGACTTTTCGGCCGGAAACGCGCATCCCGCTCGAAGCCGTCGTCAGCGGCACGCTGCGCACCTTTCTGGGCGGCACCCTGGTGGCAGGCTATTTCAACAACGACGACCACCTCGACATTGCCCTCACCGTTACCTTGCCCAATTCCTCCTCCGCCGACCTGTGGGTCATGCTGGGCGACGGCCACGGAAACTTCGAGCCGATCGTTACGACCCCCGCTTTGAATCTGGGTCGAGTGACCGGTCTGGTCACGGGCGACTTCAATGATGACGGCGAACTGGACGTGGCCGTCAGCTCGTCCGATCGAACCCAAATCCAGGTCCTGCTCGGCACCGGCGACGGCCGTTTCGCAGAGCCGCAGGGGTTTTTGGTCGCGGGCGGTTCGCAAACGTTGTACGCGGCGGACTGGAACAACGACGATGTGCTGGACCTGGCGGTGGCGAACTCGAACGGGCACGTGGCCGTGTTGCTCGGCAACGGTGACGGCAGCTTTTTACCGGAGGTCCGTTACACCGTCGGTCCCTCCCCGGTCTCCATCCTGGCCTTCGACGGCGACCACGACGGGTTTCTCGAACTGGTGGTCGGCGACAACGCCGACTTTACGGTATCGTTGCTCCGCAACCAGGGCGACGGGACTTTCGCGCCGGGCGTGGCGTTCGCCCTGGCGGGCGACATGGCCGACTGGGTTAGACTGGCCGTCGCCGATTTCGACCAGGATGGCTGGCTCGATCTGGCGGCCGGCACCACTTTTCACACGAGCATCTTTTTGGGCACGGAAGAGGGCATCTTCGCCGCGCCCCGGGCGCTGGTGCTCGACCGGGGCACGGCCACGCTGCTCGCGGGCGATTTCAACGGCGACGGCCGGGCGGACCTGGCCTCGCTCAACAGCGTGGGAAATTCGCAGTCGACGGCCTTCGCCACCCTGGCCTTCGGCCTGGGCAACGGCTGGTTCCGCGCGGCGGATGATCGCCTCGGCCCGGCGTCCCCGGATACGGTGGTGGGCGATCTCAACCACGACGGCTTCCTGGACCTGGTTTCCCTATTTGGAGAGGCGGGCCGCGCCGCAGTCTTTCTGGGGCAAGGAGACGGGACTTTCCGGGCACCCCAGGAGTTCGAGATCGGCGAGGGCGGCGCTCTGCTTCTGGGCGACGCCAACGGCGACGGCCGACTCGACCTGCGCCGGGCCGACGGCGCGCTCGTCCTGCTGGGGCGCGGCGACGGCACCTTTCAGGGCGTGCCCGCAAACGGCAGCCTGACCCTCGCAGCCCTCCGGCCCCAGGGCGGGAATCAGGCCGTCGGCGACCTGAACGATGACGGCTTCCTCGACGTGGTCTTCGTGCACAGTACCGCGGGCAACCAGCTGGCCGTGCAACTCGGCGCGGCGGGCGGCCTGTTGCCGCCCCTCCTTTTCAACGTCGGGGCGGGGCCGACCTCGCTGGCGCTCGGCGACTACGACGGCGACGGTCGGCTCGATCTCGCGGTCACCAATATCGGCAACAACACCACCGACCCAGGCCGGAATACCGTGTCGATCCTGCTGGGGCAGGGCGACGGCACCTTCGCCGCCGAGGTCCGCGTACCGGTCGGGTTGGCGCCGCAGCGCGTGCTGGCCGGCGACTTCACCGGCGACGGCCGGCTCGATCTGGTGGTAGCTCTGTCGGGTCAGGCAGCCATGATCCTGCTGGTAGGCGACGGCCAGGGCCAGTTCACCGCCGCGCCGCAAGCTCCGCCCGTGACGCCCCACGCCGCTCCGCTGTTGGTCGACGCCAACGGCGACGGCACGCCGGACCTCCTGGTCGTCAATCAGGCGGGACAGATCCTGTTCCGCGCTGGCCGCGCCGAGGCGGCGGGCGAGTTCGCGCCGCCGGTGGTCGTCAATCCCGGTCGGCCCGCCCGCGACGTGACCTGGGTCGCGGGAACGGAAGACACCGCGGGCTTCCTGGCGGCGGCGGATAATCAGGGAAACTCCATCTCGCTCTACACCCTGAACGCGCAGGGCGCTTTCGCCTTCGAGCGAGCCATCGCGACGGACAGCTATGTCACGCGCGTCGCCAGCGCGGACCTCGACGGGGACTTGCAGCCGGACCTGGTCGCGTTGCAGCCGGGGGCGCAAGTCCTGTCCGTGTTCCTGTCCGACGGTGCCGGCGGCTTTGGCGCTCCGATTCACCTGTCCGTCGGCAGCGGGGCCAGCGCGGTGTTGTTCGCCGACGTGGACGATTCGGGAACGCTCGACATTCTGGTAGCCGGCGCGCAGTCGGGCGATTTTACCGCCTTGCTGAATGAGGGCGGCGGTGACTGGGCCGAACCGCTCCGCTTCCGCGCGGGCGCTGGCCCGTATGGACTGGTGGCTGCCGACGGCATGCCACGGATCATCTCCCAGGAAGGCACCACCGGCCTGGCGCTGGGAGCACTGCTGGGCGACGGCCTGGCCGACCTGTTCGCCGTCAATCCGGGCGCGAACACCGTGACCCGAATGGCGGGCCAGCAGACCGGCTGGAGTGCACCCGAGGTCATCCTGCCTGGGCTGAACCAGGCCTTCGCGATCGCGAGTGCCGACCTGAACGCGGACGGCCGCACGGACCTGCTCGTGCTGGACCGAACCGGGGTCTCGGTCTTCCTGACCGACGTCAACGGAGCGTTCACGCTCGCCTTCCGGGCGGACGTGGGCAGCGCCCCGCGCGGGTTGTCGCTGGCCCACGTCGATGACGACGACCACCTGGACTTGCTGATCGGCAACGACCTCGGCGACGTCCTCGTCCTCAAGGGTCAGGGCGACGGCACGTTCTTGCCGTACAAGCGGCCGGGAAGCCGCCAGATGCTGGCCGTGGCCGACGTCGACGGCGACCGTCGCGCGGATTTCATCTTCGCGGACGGCACGCTGGACCGGGTGTCCGTCACCTACGCGCGCTCCGGGACGACCCTGGAGCGCACGCGCGACGACGGCCTCCTGGCGCCGGGCGCGGTCCGGGTCGCGGACTTGAATCAGGACGGCTTGCCCGACCTGGTGATCGCCAACCGCAACACCAACCAGGTGCTCGTCTACCTGGGCACGGGCGGCGGGCAGTTCGGCGCGGCCCACAGCTTCACCGTCGGCACTAGCCCCGTCGGGCTGACCCTGGCGGACCTGAACGGGGACCGCGTGCTGGACCTGGTCGTCGCCAACGAAGGCTCGAACGATGTGTCGGTCTTGCTGGGCCAGGGACGAGGCTCCGCCTGGACATTCGTGCCCGGCCCGCGCCTGGCGGCGGGCGGCGGGCCGGTGGCCACGATCGTGCGCGACGTCACCGGCGACGGCCGACCGGATTTGCTGGTCAGCAATAGCACCACGGACGATATCTACTTGTTGCCCGGCGTTGGCCAGGGGTTTTTCAACGACACCGCACCGACGCGCTTCGTGACCGGCAACAACCCCGGCTCGATCTTCGTGGGTAACTTCGACAACCTCCCCGGCCTCGATTTGATTAGCGTCAACCGGCTGTCGAATGACCTGACCATCTTCTCGGGCTTCGGCGCGGGCCGCAGTCTGGGGTCGGGCGGCACGGCCCCGCTGGATGCCGTGTCCGGCGACTGGAACGGGGACGGGCTGACCGACCTGCTGGTCGCGCACGGCGACGGCGGGCTGGCCCTGCTGCTCGGCGGGCCGGACGGCCTGGCGCTATCCCGTTCACTCCAGCTGGCGTTCCTGCCCGCGGGGCTCGCCCTGTCGGCGCTCGACCGTGACGGCGTCTACGTGCAAGATGCGATCCAGGACACGGTGGTGCGCCTGAGCCTGTCGTTCGACTTCGGCCTGCCGGTCCTCGCGCCGTCGGGCGACGCCGTCCCAGGGCGTGCGGACAGCGAACTGGGGCCGCTGGCCGATGCCGCCCTGTCGGTGATCGCCACCCTGACGGGCCGCAGCCGGACGGATGCCGCGCAGGATTCCCCGGCCACGGATGCGGACGGCGCGCGGCTGGCTTTCATCATCGGCATCGCGGACTTGCCGGCCCCCAAGGCCGGCGGCGCGGGGGGCGTCCTGGACTCGTATCTCTCGGCTGCGGTAACGGCCTGGGCCAGCCGCATCGTGAGCTGGCTGTCCGTGGACTGGCCAACGGTCGAGTCCGCCTTTTGCACCTGGGGCGCGGGCTTGGCCGACAGCGTGCTGAACGGCGGCGCGGGCGAAGACCCCAACTTTTTGCCGTGGGTGGAAGCCGCCGAAGGGCTTGGCTCATTGCCGCCCGGCGTCGCAGCGCTCTGGCAAACGGTCGCGGACACGGCCAGCGCGGTTCGACAAGTCCTGGCCGCGCCGCTGACGCCAATCTTTATCACCCCAATGAGTGCGCCACTGGCGGAACGAACCGACCTGCCCGCACCGCCGTGCGGCTTTCCAGGCTTCGGCGAAGAGCCGGGCGCCCTCGATGCGGAAGCGACCGACATCCCCTTGGCGAGCCAGCAGCACAGCACGGAACCTGCACGGTCGGCGGCCGCGCTGGGCACCCTGCTGCTCTGGCTCGTGCCGTGGACCAGTACATTCGCCGATCCGCCGGAGGCCGCGCGTCCGGGCCTGGGCGCGGCGAGGCGTCGCCCCGCGCGTATTGACTATTGACTACTGAAGTGTGGAGTGTGGCTGTTTTCGCCCGCGTTCGCCCTGATTCGGGATGGCACCATCCGGGGGTGGCAGGGCTTTCTATGGGAGAATGACGATGCGTTTAGTGTGTGACGGGCGTCTCTCGCTACAGGCGGACGTCCCGCTCGGCCATGTGGACCAGCTCAACAAGACCAAGGTGTACTTGGTCCCCTACCAGGGCAACAAGATTGCTCTGTACGACACCTCAGCATCCGATTGGGTTGAGGAGACCATTCCACCTGATTGCGAACTCACAGTTCCCGGCACGTCGTCCACGCCATTTGACATCTTTGCCTATATCGGCGCCAGGCAACCCAAGGGCACCAAGGGGGCCAAGCAACCCAAGGGTGCCAAGGGGGCCAAGCGCACTACAGTCATATTGTGGTCGTCCAACTGGTCCACGAGCACGTCGCGCGTCACGGAGTTGGAACTCCACGACGGGGTACTGGTTCGGCCTGGCTACCCGGCCTATCGCTACCTGGGGACGGGTTGCACCACCACGACCAACGGCAGGTGCGAGGACAGCGACACGAAACGGTTCCTTTGGAACTACTACCACCGGGACAAGCGGCGGCTACAGGTTTTTGAATCCGTCCCAAGTTGGGTGAGCGGTTCCAACGCCTGGCAAAGGGCCAATAACTCCGACAACAATCGGGTCGAGGCTGTCATCGGCGTCCAGAACGCCAACCAGGAGACGAACCTCAATTTGACCGTGGCCGGTGCGGTCAGGACCGCCACCACGGCAACGGCATCGCTCGCCGTGGCTGTCGGCGAAGACTCGACCACAACTCCCGCCGGGGATCAGATCGGTCGCGGCACGGTCCAAGCCAGTACCGCAGCGGTTACCCTCCGTGCGCACTATCATGCCAAGCCCGCGCCCGGCCTTCACTACTGGCAATGGCTACAAATCGGCACGGCCGGCGGGAACAAGACTTGGTACTACACCGATACGAGCGGGAACTTAGCCTACAAGAACGGCATCACTGGCTGGATCGAGGGCTAAGTTCGCGGCGGCGCAGCCGTCCCGGCGGAATCCTGGGCCGATGCAGGCCAGCCGCACGGGACGGCTGCACGCGCGCCATCCGCCAGTGGGACTATGGCCACCGGAGACGAACCCCTTTCTGGTTGGCGAGCCCGGTTGGCGATAGAATTCCCGGCAGCGTCCGTGGGGACGCCATCATACCCGAGGGAACACCATGCACCGCCTGATCACCGCCGGCTGCCTGCTGGCACTGGGTCTGTCGCTGCCCATCCGGGCCGCCGACGACAAGGACAATCCCGCCGTCAAGAAGCTGGACCGCAACATTCCGCGGCACCAGGATTTCCTCAAGCGGATCGAACAGAGCAAAGGCGCGGGCGACGTCATCTTCCTGGGCGATTCCATCACGCACGGCTGGGAAGGCCAAAAAGCCTGGCAGGAGCATTTTGGCTCCTTCAATCCGGTCAACCTCGGCATCGGCGGCGATCAGACGGGCCACGTCCTCTGGCGCATCACCGACGGCCATGAGATCGACCAGCTCAAGCCCAAGGCGGCGGTCATCATGATCGGCACCAACAACACCGGCGGCCATTCGGCCGAGCAGATTGCCGGCGGCATCAAGGCCATCGTCGAGGAATTGAAGAAGCAGAAGCCGGGCATCAAGATCCTGGTGCTGGGCGTCTTCCCGCGCGGCGGCGGCGGCGACGCCGAGCGCAGCCTGGAACAGATCACCGAGAGCATCAAGCCCATCAACGAGGAGCTGAAGAAGGACAAGCCGGACCTGAGCCGCCTGAACGTCCTGGTCAAGGCACTGGAACAAAAGAAAGGCACGATCCCGGCGGCGAAGCTGAACGCGAAGATCGGTCAGATCAACGCCCTCATCAGCAAGCTGGACGACGGCAAGACCGTGTTCTACAAGGACATCGGCAAGGAGTTCCTCGATGCGAACGGTGGGCTGTCGGGCGACATCATGCCCGACTACCTGCACCTGAGCGGCAAGGGCTACGACATCTGGGGCAAGGC
>JAEUIF010000942.1 GCA_016795185.1 Planctomycetia bacterium
GAGCTGGAGGAGTTTCTCGAACGGGAATACCCCGGCATCGACCTGGACGGCGCGGCGCGCGAACACGAAGGCACGATCGATCCCTACCCGATTTACCGCATGTTGCTGCTACCGCTGGACAGCGCCAAGCAGTCGAGGAAATGGCATCCCGAAGGCGACGTGCTCTATCACACGCTGCAAGTCTTCGAGCTGGCCCGCCAGCACCGGCCCTACGACGAGGAATTCCTGCTGGCCGCGCTGCTGCACGATGTCGGCAAGGGCATCGACCCGTTCGACCACGTCGAGGCGGGGCTGCAAGCGCTGGAAGGCGTCATCACCGAGCGCACGCGCTTTTTCATCGAGCATCACATGCAGGCGCACGACTATCGAACCGGCGCGCTGTCATCGAAACAGAAACGGCGACTCGAAGCGTCACCGGACTTCGACGACCTGATGCTGTTGCGCGATCTCGACGATGCCGGCCGGGTGCCCGGCGCCGTCGTGGGTACGGTCGATGAAGCGCTCGACTACCTCAAGGAACTGGCGCGCGAGAACGGCTAGAGCAGTTCGCGGATGGGTGTAGCACCGGGCGCTACGGTCCGCACAGCGGACCCTTCAACGTTACCGTAGGGTCCGCTGTGCGGACCGCTACAGCCGGTCGCAAAATGCTCTAGCCCACGCCGCTCGCTACCACCCCGCTGCCGGTTCAGCATGATCCATCCAGCGGATACATCGGCCGACGAATGTGCCGATACGTGAACCGCTCCGGGTTGACCGCCGTCACGCCGGGCGTATCGACTTCGATGATCGTGCCGCCCACACCCGCGTAGGCCGCCTTGTAAGCGATCGCCGCCTTGACGACCAGGATGCGCTGCCGGGCGGGCTGAATGCCCAGGCAGGTCAGCTGACCCAGGCTGAATGGCGGATGCCGCAGCGAGTTCAGAACGAGCAAGTTATTGCCCGGCATTTCGACCAAGGCGGTCAGCCCCATGTGGTTGAGTCGCTTGCCGCCGTGGCGGACTTCAGGCTCCAGATACACGCCGTCGTGCAGCACCTTGACGCGCCCGGTCACGGCGAGCGGTTCACCGTGCAAACGATCCACCTTGCCGCCGACGGTCAGCTGCACTTCCGCGTTGATGCCAGCGGCGGCACAGCGTTGCGCGGCTTCCGGATCGTACAGGCAGACGACGCCGTCGGTCGCACCCTGTTTCAGCATTTCCGCCAGCAGTACCGTGCCGTCGGCCGCCGAGCCGCCACCGACGTTGTCGCCGGTATCGACCAGGATGACGGGCCGCCGCTCCGCCGCGAGCGCTTGCCGTACCGCCGCTTGCGGGTCGGGAAGTCGGCGCACCAGTTGCGCGCGGCGGTCCCAGAGCTTTTTCGCCAGGGAATCCGCGGTGCGACGGGCCAGGTCCGGCTGGCCGTCGGTCACGACCAGGAGCGACGGCCCCATCTGCGGCACGTCCGAGTACGCGAAACCGGGCAACAGGCTGACGGCCAGGATGCCCGGCTGCGCTTCGAGGGCGCGGGCCTCGTTCATCAGGGACTGGAGCGGTTCCTGCGAGGTGTCGTGGACCATGATGTTGACAATGACGGGCGGTCGGGCCAGCGCCACCGTCGGGCGAAGCTCGCCGCGCAGCGTGCGGACCAGGAGCGCTGCAGCCCGCTGTCCGCATTCGCGCTGATCGACGTGCGGGTTCGTGCGGTATGCCACCGCGGCAGTGCAGCATGCCGCCGCGCGCTCGGACAGGTTGCCATGTAGGTCAAACGTGACGACGATGGGAAAGTCCGGCCCCAGTGCCTGTCGGATGCGCGTCAGCACCTCGCCGTCGGCGTCGGGGAAGCTCTCGGCGACCATCGCGCCGTGCAAGGCCAGCAATAGCCCATCGGGTTGCTGCTTCTTCAGCCCATCAACAATAACACCCGTCATCTCCTCCAGCACGCCATCCATCACGGGCCCCGAGGGGGTGGCCCAGGCCATGACCAGCGGCACCGGCTCGAAGTCCAGTG
Source organism: Planctomycetia bacterium (assembly GCA_016795185.1). Lineage (GTDB taxonomy): Bacteria > Planctomycetota > Planctomycetia > Gemmatales > Gemmataceae > JAGVLI01. Next base: position 1,990 of record JAEUIF010000942.1, read on the forward strand.
TCCCGGCGCTGGCAAGAAAGCCGCCGACCTCGTGATGGGCCGCGCTCCATTCCTGGACCAACGCCGGGCCGAACGCCAGACCGTGGGCGGCGAAGGCGGCGCGGTCGGTGCGCAACGGATTGAAGGTGTTCGATTCGTGCAGGAAGCCCGCGACGGCGATGCGCATGACAGTCCTCGGCGGCAGGGAAGTTGGCCGGCGTGCGCCGAATATCCTAGCATAATTCGATGGGCAGCGATCGGACTCGTCGCCCGGCCCTGGCGCCTTTGGGTAGCGGTGTGACATGATCTTCGGCTACAACACCAATGGCTTCGCCCACCATCGCCTGGCGGATGCGCTGCTGGTCATGGCTCAGCTGGGCTATGGCAGCGCCGCCATCACCATCGACCACGACTTTCTCGATCCCCTGGCGCTGGACCTGGGCAAGCGCGTCAGCCGGGTGAAGAGCCTACTACAGCGCTTCGGCCTGCGCTGCGTGATCGAGACCGGAGCGCGCTTCCTGCTCGACCCGATGACCAAGCACCAGCCGACGCTGGTCAGCCCCAAACTGGAACAACGGCAACAGCGGCTCGACTTTCTGCTGCACGCGATCAACATGGCGCGCGAGCTGAACGCCGAGGCGGTCAGCTTCTGGTCCGGCACGCCGACCGACGATGCGCCGGCCAGCGAGTTGATGGAACGCCTGGTGGAAGCCTGCCAGCTGCTCTGCGAACGGGCGGCGAATTTTCAGGTGCGCCTGGCGTTCGAGCCGGAACCGGGCATGTTTATCGACACCATGCCGCGCTTCGAGGAACTGCACAAGAAGGTCAATCACCCCGCCTTCGGCCTGACGCTCGACATCGGCCACCTGCACTGTCAGGGCGAAACACCCATCGAGAATCAGGTGCGCCGCTGGAAGGACATCCTCTGGAACATCCACATCGAGGACATGCGCAAGGGCGTCCATGAACACTTGCAGTTCGGCGAGGGAGAGATCGATTTCCGGCCGGTGCTGCAAACGCTCCAGGAGATTGGCTACGCAGGGGGCGTCCACGTCGAACTGAGCCGGCATAGCCATGATGCGGTGAACACGGCGCGGAAGGCCATCGAGTTCCTCAAGAGCGCCGCGACCTAATGCAGGCGCAAGAGAGATTTTGCTCAATCAGTGGTTTGGGTGCCAGGCCCACGGCTTGGCGTGGGCATGTGAGCGTCGCAGGCTTCCCATGCCCACGCCAAGCCGTGGGCATGGCACCCAGAAAAACTCTCAGTTGAGCAACAACTCCGTTGAGATTGCACTAGCGCCGG
>JAEUIF010000982.1 GCA_016795185.1 Planctomycetia bacterium
CGTCAGCCCGCTGTTGGTGCGAGCAAACAGCGGGCTGACGCCCGCCGCTCGCCTGGGACAATCAGCATTCGACATCGCGCAAGCGCGTCCACGGAATCGAGCGGATCCGAGCCGGGGACAGCCCGCCCTTCGGAGGCTCGCTCCCGTGGACGCAGCACGCTTACGTCCGCGCCAGCTCGCGTCGCCGATTCTCCGGCCGCTCTTCCTTGCCGCGCGGCCGCAGGTCGGCGGTCTTCACCGGCGCGTGGCCGTTGCCGTTGCCATTGCCATTGGCGTGGACGCCGGGCAGGCGGAAGGTGCTGACCGAGGAACGCAGGTCGTCGGCCAGGCCGGCCAGCTCGTTGACCGATTCGGCCGCTTGCTTGGTGCCGGCCGCTGTCTGCTGGGTAATCTGCGAGATTTCGCCCATCGACTTGGCCAGGGCCTCGGAGCCGCGCGCCTGCTGCTTGGAAGCCAGCGAGATCGACTGGATCAACTCGGCCAGCCGGTTGGACACGCCTTGAATCTCGCCCAGCGCCTGCCCGGCCTCGCCGGCCAGCTTGGAACCCTCGACGACTTCCTGGATGCCCTTTTCCATCGCGCCCACCGCTTCGTTGGTTTCGCTCTGGATGGTCTTGACCAGGGTGGCGATCTTCTTGGTGGCGTCGGTGGAGCGGACGGCCAGGCGTTCGACTTCCTCGGCGACCACCGCGAAGCCGCGGCCCGCCTCGCCGGCCATTGCCGCCTGGATGGAAGCGTTCAGGGCCAGGATGCTGGTGCGGTCGGCGATGTCGTCGATCAGCTGGATGATCTGGCCGATTTCCTGCGAGCTTTCGCCCAGCCGCTTGATGCGCTTGGCGGTCTCTTGCACCTGGTCGCGGATGCGATTCATGCCCTGGATCGTGTTCTGCACCGCCTCGTTGCCCGTCCGGGCGTTTACCAGCGATTGCTGGGCGACGTTGGCGGACAGGGCGGCGTTCTCGGACACCTGCTGAATGGAGACGGCCATCTCGTCAATGGCGGCCGAGGTGTTGACGATCTGCTCGGCCTGTGCCTCCGAGCCCTGGGCCAGATGCTCGGTCGTGGCGTGAATCTCGTTGGCCGAGGAGCTGACCTGCAAGGTGGCGTCCTGCACGTTGCCGATGACCTTGCGCAGCTGCTCGATCATGTAGTTGAAGGAGTCGGCGATGGCGCCGGTCACGTCGGTGGTCACCTCGGCGTCCTTGCTCAGGTCGCCGTCGGCCACGCCGGCCACTTCCTCCAGCAGTTTGGCGATCGACTGCTGAATCTGGTCCTTTTCCTCGCGCGACTGGACCAGCGGTAGCAGGTTGTCGTTGAGCATGGTGGTGATCTGGCCGAGTTCGTCGTTGCTGACGATTGCGGCGCGGGCCTGGAAGTTGCCGATGCCCAGCTGCGTGAACAGGTCTTGCATGGCGGCGATCTGGCGGGTGAAGCCGCGGACGATCAGGAACACCAGCAGCACGGCGGCCAGCAAGGCGACGGCGGCGCCGGCCAAGGCCCAACGCATGTTCGCCCGGAAGCCGTCGATGCGTTTTTGCAGCAGCAAGTCCAGCGCCTTGACTGTCTCGTCCCACAGCTTGTAGTTCGCTTCCAGCGCCTTGGCGGCGGCGGCGTTGCTGGCGGCCGGCGTCAGGTCCGGCTTCGCCGGGTCGATGACCTTCTTCTTGAGGTCGTCCAGATAAGCGTTGGTCGCGGCCACGGAGCCGGTCAGCGATGGCTCCAGCCAGGGTTGCAAGCGTTTCTCCACCGTCGAATCGTTCTTGAAGGAGACGCGCATGCCGATCAGGCCGCTATTCAGGTTGTCGCTGTTGGCCCGGATCAGGCCCGTGCGGACCACGAACTCGGTGCGTTCCTCGGGCGTCAAGTCCTTGCGTGCCAGGATCTCCTCGGCGAAGTTCGCCAGCTGGCCGAGGCTGTCCTGGCCGTCCGGCTGTTTGAGCAGCACGGCGTCCATGAGGTAGTAGGAATCGAGGTCGGGGTCGAGAATCAGGTTGGAGGTGTCGCCGACCAGGCCGATCAGCTCGCGGTTCTTGGCGACCATGGCCTCGTGCAGCTCATCGCTGGCCTCGGGCTTGGCGCTGGATTTGAGCGCCTTCACGTCCTGCCATTTCGCCTTGATGGCGGCGAGATAGTTCGCGGTGACGCGGTCTTCCTGGCTCAGCAGCTTGCCGTGCTTTTGATCGACCTGGTCCAGGGCGCGAAGGTCCGCGTCGATCTCCAGGGCCTTCTTGCTCAACTCATCCGCCGCGACCTTCTCGCCGGTCAGTTGCTGGTGCAGCAGGTGCCGGTGCTGCTGCACGTGCTCCATCAGGCTGCGGCACGGCCGCAGGTACTCGGTGCCGTACAGTTCCTTCTGGGCGAAGTCGATCGGCTTTTGCTGCTCGTTCACATACAGGTAAAGCAGCACGGCAATGGGAATGACGAACGCCAGGCAGATGGCCGAAATCTTGTGCCAGATCTTCAGCTCGCTCGGCAGCCAGCCGCGCAAGGTGTGGGAGAGAGCCATGAGGTTGCCTCCGGAAATGTCAGCGGATTGCACTCACACCATTTCAAACTGCTGCATCTCGCGGGAGAGCAGCAAGCGGTCGAGGTCGAGGACGACCAGTAGACGGTCGGCATGTTCCAGGACGCCGCGCACGAAGGGCGCGATGGCGTCCTCGATGGGCGACGCCGGCGCGCGGATGCGGCCCGCGGACAGAGAGCGGATGCCGCGCACGCGCTCGACGATGAAGCCGGTGGTAGTTTCCTGGCCGCGCGAGCGCGCCACGATCAGGCGGCCCGCATGCTCCGCGCCGCGCGCCTCCAGGCCGAGCAGGCGCGACAGCAGAATCACCGAGACGATGTCGCCGCGCACGTTGGCCACGCCGAGCAGCCAGTCCGGGGTGTTGGGCAGCGCTGTGATCGCCAGCGGCAGGCCGATCTCCAGGACGTTCGCCAGCGGCACCCCGTATTCAGTCTCACCCAAGGTGAAGATCAGGTGCCGTTCCTCGTCGCCTTCGACCGCCGTCGGCGCGGCGTCGGCGGCGCACGGCGCTGAGGCCGTCAACTCGCGCTCCAGGGCGGCGACCATGTCATCGAGGCTGCCGTCGAGTTCGCCGAATTCGTTGCGGATGGCGACCTCGGCGGACGCTTGCAGACCGCCCGCGCCCTGGGCCACGAGTTGATGCACGTAGTCGCCAGGCGCTGTGGCCTTGAAGCGCAGCGCGTAGGCGACGCGCTGTCCCGGCGTCAGCCCGGCGATCGTCCAGTGGAGACAGTGGGCCGTGGGATCGTGCGACGGCCGGCCTTCAGCCGCCGTCAGTTCCAGCCCTGGCGGTACGACGTGGGTGACCTGGACGCCTGCGGCCGCCGCATCGCCCGTGTTGGCGATTTCCAGCCGATAATCGATGGTGCGGTCGAGCAGACAGCGGCCTGGCCCGGTCAGCTGAACGGAGAGTGCCGGAGCGCGGACAACGACGCGCGTGCGTCCGGCGGCTTGCACGCCTTCGCCCGCTATTTCCACCTCCACGAGATGGACGCCGGGCCGAGCGGCGGTCAGCCGCAGCTTGACCTTTTTCATCTCGCCCACCGCCAGCAGGCCCAGACGGCGCTCGATCTCTGGGCCGCGTGGATGTTGCAAGCCGGCGGGCAATCGGATGCGCAAGAGCGGGGCTTCCACCGGGCAATTGCCCCGATTACCAATCTCCATCCACAGGTCCACCGGCTCGCCGACGGCGACCGGCGCGGGTTCGACCATATCCGCCGTGAGCCGGGGCTTGAAGATGCGCGTCTGGATCAGCGTGCGCCGCAGGTAGCAGGCGTGGAAGTCGGCGGTCGCCTGGGGAGCCAGGGTCCGGCCTGCCGGCTGCACGTGGACTTCGAGCGGCACCCGCGCGCCGGGTTGCAGCGTGCCGAGCCTCCAGACCAGGCAATTGTCCTGAAATTCGGGCGCGGGTACACCGTGCAGGAAGCGGACGCCCGGCGGCAGTTCGTGCTCGATCCAGAACTGCGGCAAGGGCGCTTCGCCGGTGTTGCGCGCCGTCACGCCGTAGACCACCGCACTGCCGCCCGTCTCGCGCACCGGCGCTACTGGTTCGAGCGCGAAGGGCGCCCGTTCGTCAGCGACGGCGGGCGCTGGAGTGGGTGTTTCGGCCGGCGGTGCCGCTTCTGGCTCGGGCAGCGCGCCGTCCAGCCACGACGGCAGCGCGGCGCTGTCTTCGGCCGCAGCTGGTTCGGGCAGCGCGCCGTCCAGCCAGGACGGCAAAGGCTCACCGTCGGCCGGGGGCGAAGCGGCCGACGGCGGCGGGTTCGTCGCGGACGGGGGTCCGCGGCGGGCACCTGAATCGTGAACATCGACAGGTTCGGCGGACATGGCTTTCAATCCCTGGCGTCTGGTGGATGAAAGGCTTCCGATGCGGTTCCAGGAAACTCCATGCTCAAGGACAGCCTCGGGTGCCATGCCCACGGCTGTGCGTGAGCATGAAAGCTCCCCAGGTTCTCATGCCCACGCAAAGCCGTGGGCATGGCACCCAGCGACTCCGACGGGCGATGAAGCGGCGCGAGAAGTGGAGTCTCACAGCAACTCACCGACGTTATCCAGCAGCTGGTCGGGCGAGAATGGCTTGGTCATGTAGCCGTCCGCGCCCTGCTTCAGTCCCCAGAAGCGGTCGGAGTCCTGGCTTTTGCTGGTCAGCATCAGGATTTTGATGTCCTTGGTGTCCGGCGAGGTCTTGAGTTGTCGGCAGACCTGAAAGCCGTTCTTCTTCGGCAGGATCACGTCGAGCACGATCAGCCGCGGCTGCTCCCGGAGCGCTTTTTCCAGCGCCTCCTCGCCGTCGGCCGCCGTCACAACCACGTAGCCCTTCTTTTGCAGCGGAGTCACCGTCAGGCGCATCTCCGTGGGGCTGTCCTCGACCACCAGGATCTTCTCATTGGCCATCGCGAAACTCCTCGAATCACGAAACCTAGGGTTGGGGCGTTGCGAGCGCGCGGCCCGGTCAACACTTCAGCGTGCGCGCCGTCTCGGCGAGATCGCCGAGGAAGGTGTCCAGGGCCTGTTTCCACTGCTGCGCGGCGGCCGGGGCCACGAAGGTGCTGTCCAGACAGGAAAACACGCCGCGCAACACTTGCAGCAACGTGTCGAACACCTGGCGGAACAACTCGGGGGCCTGGGCGGAGTCCAGCGCCGGCTTGTTCCAGAAGAACAGGATGGCCGTGAAGGAATTGGTGCGGTTCAGGTGGTCCAGCAGCAGCTGTGCCGAGGTGTGCAGTTCGGTCAGCTGGCTGACGGGGACCGCGAGCGCGTTGGCGTCCAGCAAGCGCGCGACCTCGCAGCCGGTGAACGCGGTCAACTCGTCGGCCATGTGCCGCGCGGCCTGCAAGGCGGCGGCGGGACGGCCCTGTCGGCCGCTCTCGGCCAGCTTCGCGCGGTGGAACTCCAGCGCGGACAGGAGCATGGCCAGCTCGTTTTCGAGAGCGCTGTCGGGGTCGCCAGGGCGCTCGCCGCGGGCGCGCAGCAGATGCACGGTGGCGGGCGACGCGGGGCCGGACGCAGACGCAGGCGCTGATCGCGCACGCTTGCGCACCGTGACGGTGTCGGGCGCGTGGCGCGTGGCCGGCGGGCTCTTGGCGACAGGTTCGAGTTCGGGACCGGTGGGATTCATGACTGGACTCCAGGCAGGGATCGTCAGCGGGGCTGGACGTATTTTTGCACCACTTGCAGGACCACTTCGGGCTTGAACGGCTTGGTGATGTACTCGGTGGAGCCGGCCATCCGGCCGCGAATCTTGTCGAAGAACCCATCCTTGCCCGACAGCATGACGACCGGCACCCGCTGCGTTTCCGGACACTGGCGGATGAGCCGGCAGACCTGGTAGCCATCCATCCCCGGCATGGTGATGTCGAGCAGGATCAGGTCGGGCACGCCGCCGGTGCGGATGCGCTCGACGGCGGCCTGGCCGTCGGCCGCATCGACCACGCGAAAGCCCTGCTTCTCCATCGTCATCGTCACCAGCTTGCGCACCGTGGGGCTGTCGTCCACGACCAGGATGGTGCGCGGCGCTTCCTGCGTCCGGGCGCGGTTGCGGGCCTCGGCGTCGAGGGCTTGCTTGTGCTGCCAGAGCGCTTTGACCTGCCCGCGCAACGGATGGTCGGCGGGCTGAAAGCGGGCGGCGACCTGGAAATACCGCAGGGCTTCGTCGAGCTGACGCAAGTTCAGGTAAGCCAGGCCGACCTGGAAGGCCAGCGTGACGTCACTGCTTTCGGCCAGCATGGCTTCATCCCGCTGGATGGCCTCGCGCAGCAGGCGCGGGTTGATGCCGTGCGCCGGCTGGAAGAAGGGTTCGAGATCGTCGAGGCTGAGCAGCGCGCCGCATTCGGGGCAGATCGTGGGCTCGGCGGCGGCGACGGCCTGACAGAAGCCGCACTGCCAGCCCGCGAGCGTCATGTCCAGCTGGCGGCGATAATTCTCGGCGCTCTGCTGGGCGCGGGCGTTATCGGGTTCGAGTTCCAGCACGCGCTCGATGTAGGCCAGGGCATCCTGGGGCGCTTCCGCGAGGTGGGCGAGCCAGAACAGCGCGGGCACGTGGTGGGGGTCTTGCTCGACGGCGGCGGCGAAATAGTCGCGCGCCGCTTCGGGACGGCCGGCCTTGTACTCGGCCACGCCGGCGCTGAGCCGGTGCGACTGGATGCTTTGCGCGACGCGCAGGTCGTCCGGGTTCAGGGCCAAGGCGCGTTCGAGATGAGCGACGGCCTCCTGGGGTGTATCGGCGACGCCGGCCAGCCAGAACCAGCCCTGCGCGTTGTCGGGCTGTTCCTCGGTCAGCGCCAGTAGCCAGCGGCGGGCGGCGGGCTTGTTACCGGCCTGGCACTCGGCCATGCCGGCGCGCAGCCGGGTGGCGCGCAGGCCTTCGCGCGCCCGCTCGTTGGCGGGGTTGAGCGTCAGCACCCGTTCCAGGTGCAGGACGGCTTCCTGGGGCGATTCGGCGACGCCGGCCAGCCAGAGCCAGGCGACCTCGTTGCGCGGCTCGGCCCGCGTCACTTCGCGCAGCAATTGTCGGGTCAACGGCTTGTTGCCGGCCCGAGCGGCGGCGATCCCTTCCCGCAGCATGGTCTGTGCAGCCTGGGACACGGTCGGCTCCTTGCTGGCAGCCGGCCGCCCGCCGCGCCGCCAGGCGCGGGGCGACCGTGGGATGGCCGCGGCGGGGGCGCGCCGCGGGAACTTCACTTCTGCACGAACTTGTCGATGCCTTCTTCCTTCCACACCTTCAGGGTCATCTGGTCCTTGTCGGCAATCTTGATGCCCAGGGCGTTGACCGGGTGCGGATACTTCCGTTGCAGTTCTTCCCAGCTTTTCTTGATCTTCGGATCCAGCGGCATGACGGACTCCTCCTTCGCGAACAGGGAAACGGTCGGGACGCCGCCCGCGCGGGCGGCCACGTTCCTCAGCGGCGCAGCCCGATGCCGCAGCCGGCCCGCATTTCTTCCAGGAACTCGGCGGTGTACAGGTGCGGGGCTGCCGGGGCGACCACGGCGACCGCCGTGCGCGGCAGCGCGACGGCAAGCTGTTCCCGGCCGAGGCGCGCCAGCGCGGCCTGGTCCACGGCTTCAATGCGGTCGAGGATCGAGCCGGCCGGGATCGGATTGCCGAAGTACAGCTGCTGCACGGCGAGGCGGCTCATGCGGGTGGCGGTGCATTCGGCGGCCAGCAGGTGCTGGCGGCGCACCTGGGTCTTCGCGCGCCAGAGTTCCTCCTCGTCCACGGCTTCCAGACCGAGCGCTGTCCGCCACAGTTCCAGCAGCACCATGCCCAGCACCTGGGTCAACTGCTCGGGGGCCGTGCTGCCGCTGACGACCAGCATGCCGGCGTCGCGGTAAGCGTGATAATCGGCATCGACGTGGTAGACCAGGCCGCGCTCTTCCCGCAGCTTGCGGAAGAGCCGCGAGCTGACGCCGCCGCCCAGCACCTGGTTGAAGATGTACAGGGCATAGCGGTCGGGGTGGGCATAGGGCAGCGCGGGAATGCCGACGGCGAAGTACGCCTGCGACACGCCCGCGGCTTCCAGCATCACACCGCCGCGTTGCTCGGGCGCGGGCTGTTCCGCCCGCTCACCGTCGCCGAGTAACCGCCAGAAGGCGTCGCGCACCTGGGCGGCCACGTCGTCGTGTTCCAGGTTGCCGGCCGCCGCCACGATCAGCCGGTCGGGCGTGTAGTGGCGGTGGAAGAAGTAGATCAGGTCTTCGCGCGTGATCGCCTGCACCGTTTCCGGCCGCCCGGCGATGTCGCGGCCCAGCGGATGGTCGGGCCAGGCCAGCGCTTTCAGCAAGTCCTGCACGCGCTGCTGCGGCGTGTCGCGACCCAGCGCGATCTCGTGCAAAATGGCTTCCTTTTCCCGCTCCAGGCTGCCCGGCGCGAAGATCGAGTTCAGCAGCAGGTCGCCAAGCAGATCGAGGGCGTACGTACGGTGCTCGTCCAGCACCGTGGCGTGGTAGCAGGTGTAATCGCGGGTGGTGAAGCCGCCGAACTGCCCGCCGCTCAGGTCCATGAGCGAGGCAATCTGCTGAGCACTGCGGCTGCCAGTGCCCTGAAAGACCAGGTGCTCGATCAGGTGGGCGATGCCGCTCTGGGCGGGCGTTTCCTGGCGGGGACCGACGTCGGCCAGCACGCCGAAGGCGATCGAGCGCACCCCCGATACTTCCTCGGTGACGACCCGGATGCCATTCTCCAGCACGGTCTGCTGAGCCGCCGCGCCGCCGACGGGCCAGTGGCAGCCGACCGCGCGGCGCTCGTCGCTGGCGCGCGTCAACTGGCGGGGAGCGGCGGTCCCGAGTTGGTTGGTTGGTAGCGCGTTCATGGGCCGTCCTGCTTCCCCGGCTGATGGTTCGCCTGCCGATCAAACCTGCTCATCTTTAGGTCGGAATCGTGCACTTCGGTATCCGTATGTGCCCGCAATTACCGCCTGCGAGTCCCCGCAATTCCAAGCTCCGATTCCGCGCCCGGCGGAACATCCTGCCCGCAGCCGAATCAGTCCGGCGCGAAAGGCACGAGCCCCCGTGTCAGGGCGTAACGGATCAGGTCATACTGAGTCGCCAGGCCGAGCTTGCGCATCAGGTTGGCGCGATGGGTTTCGACGGTGCGCGGGCTGATATGCAAGCGCTGGCTGATTTCCTGGTTGGTCGCGCTCTCCGCCGCCAGGTGGAGCACCTCGCGCTCGCGCGTGGTCAGTGTTTCGTAGAGGTCGAGCGGCGTGGATTTGACCTGCTCGCGATAGCTCTGCAAGCCGGCGTTGGACAGCGGCGGACCCAGGAACGGCCGCCCGGCCAGCGCCTCGCGGATCGCACGCACCAGTACGGTCTGGCCGGCTTCCTTGAGGACGTAGCCGGAAGCCCCCAGCCGCAGACACTCCGCCACGTGCGCGTAGTCGGCATGCATCGACACGACCAGGACGCACGTCCGCGGCGCTCGCTGGACCACCTGGCGAATGACCTCCAGACCGTTCAAGCCGGGCATCATCAGATCGAGCAGCAGCACCTGGGGCCGCAGGCGCTCCACCAGGGGCAGCACTTCCAGACCGTCGGCCGCTTCGCCGACCACTTCCAGGTCCGGCTCGGTTTGCAACAGGGCGCGCAACCCTTGGCGGACCAGGTGATGGTCGTCGGCCAGCAACACCGTGGCGCTCATCGGCGTAACCTCAGCCAGCCCACGGGGCGGTGGGGCGGCACTCCGTGCGCGCAGCGTCCCACGGTGGCGAAGGCGGACGCCGCGAGCCGTTCGAGATCGGATGACCGGAGAACGTCGGGCGAGGGGACCAATGGCGGAGGGGCGAGGTCGGTTTGCCGGCGATGCCCGGGCAGGGCAGCCGTGGCTGTCGTGCTACATGCTACATGTTTAGCACGGATGGAGTGGCTCCGTCCAATTTTCCGGGTCCGGATAGACACGGAAATTGGTCGGGGAAACTACGCAATCGCCGGCACAGCCCGGTGCGTCATTGCTCCATCGGCAGGATGCCGCGCTTCATCGCGTAGCGGATCAGGTCGGTTTGATTGTGCAGGCCGAGCTTGCGCATCATGCTACCGCGGTGGGTCTCGACGGTGCGCGGGCTAAGGAACAGCCGCCGGCCGATCTCGCCACTGCTCAGCCCCTCGGCGACGAGGTGCAGCATTTCGCGCTCGCGCGCGGTCAGCGTGTCGTAGAGGTCGAGCGGCGTCGCCTCGGCTTTCTGGATGTACGCTTCGATGGCGCGTTCGGAGAGGGCGGCGCTGAGATAGCGCCGGCCGGCAGCCACCTCGCGGATGGCTTGTGTTAGCACGGCGGCGGGCGCTTCCTTCAGGACGTAGCCGGCCGCGCCGTTGCGCAGGGCTTGCAGCACGTAGGCTTCGTTGGCGTGCATCGACAGCATGACGATGCGCGTCTGCGGGGCCTTGCGGCTCAGCTGGGTGGTGACCTCCAGGCCGCTCAGACCGGGCATCATCAGATCGAGCACCAGCACCTGCGGCTGCAACTTCTCCACCAGGGCAATGACTTCGAGGCCGTCGGCCGCCTCGCCGACGATCTGGAAGTCCGGCTCGATGGCCAGCAAGGCACGCAGGCCCTGGCGAACCAGTTGATGGTCGTCGGCCAGGATGATGGTGATGGGCGTCACGCCGGGCCTCCTCGGGACATTACAGGGGCAATTCCGCCGTCACGCAGGTGCCGGCGGCGGGCGACGATTCCACGGTGAGCTTGCCGCCCAGCAGCGTGCAGCGTTCGCGCATGCCGGTCAAGCCGCCGGTGCGCGCCTGATCGACGGCGTCCTGAAAATCGAAGCCGACGCCGGCGTCGCGCACCTGCACGCCGAGCAGGTCCGGCCCGGCCCAGACGCGCACGATCGCTTGCGGCGCTCGCGCATGGCGGGCGACGTTGGTCAGCGCTTCCTGGACGATGCGGTACGCCGCGGTCTCAATAGCCGGCACGAAGCGGCGTTCGAGCTGGGCATGCTCGAAAGCCACGCGCACGCTGGTCGTCGATGCAAAGCGCTCGAAGAACCAGAGCAGCGCCGGCAGCAGGCCCAGATCGTCGAGCATGGCGGGCCGCAGGTCGAGCGACAGCGCCCGCACCCGCGCCATCAACTCGTTGACCAGCCCCTGCGTTTGCAGCAGCGGGGCCGACTGCTGCCCGGCCGGCAGGTGGGCGGCCGTCTCCAGCGTCAGCTTGAGGCCAGTCAGCGTCTGGCCGATCTCGTCGTGCAGCTCGCGGGCGATGGCCCGGCGCTCGGCTTCCTGGACCTCGACCAACCTCCGCGACAGCGCCTGGAGCCGTTCGCGGCCGATGCGTTCGCGCTCGTACTCAGTCACATCCAGCATGATGCCTTGCAGGAAGGCGGGCCGCCCCTGCTCGTCGTGAATGACCTTGGCGCGGTCGCGGAACCAGAGCACGTCGCCCTCGCGGGGCAGCAGGCGGTACTCGCAGTGAAACGGTTGCCCGGTCGCCCGGCTGTGCGCCAGCTCGTGCAGCACGCGCTGCCGGTCGTCGGCGTGCAACTGATCGACCCAGAGGGCCGAATCGGCCAGCCACTCGGCGGGCGAAAACCCGACGATGTCTTCCAGTTGCGGGCTGACGTAGGTGAAGGAATAAGGATGCTGGAGCGAAGCAGTGTAGGTGATGGCCGGCAGCTGTTCGACCAGACCGCGATAGCGCGCTTCCGCCGTGCGCAGCGCGGCGGTGCGCTCCAGGACGCGCGCCTCCAGTTGCTCGTTGAGCTGCGCGGCGCGTTCCTCGGCGCGCTTGCGCTCGCTGATGTTGCGGGTCACGCAGACCAGTTCGGGCGCGGTCCCGTCGGGCGGCGTGATGACCTGGCCCGCCGTTTCCACCCAGACGAACGAACCGTTCCGCTGCCGCATGCGGTAGCTGACGACGGTCGGCTGTCGCTCGGCCAGCATCTGTTCCTGCCGCCGCTGGACGCTAGCGCGGTCGTCGTCGTGAATGAAGTCGTAGCCGCCGCGGCCGACCAGTTCCTCGGGCTCGAAGCCCAACAATCGACGGCAAGCCGGCGAGACGTCCAGCACCAGTCCTGCCAGGGAATGGCGGCTGATCATGTCGGTGGCGTTCTCAGCCAGGAACCGGCAGCGCGCCTCGCTCTGGCGCAGCGCCTCCTGGGCGCGCCGGGCGTCGGTGACGTCGCGGACCATCACGACCACGCCCACCAGCTGGCCCGTCTCATCCGTCTGCGCCCGGCCGTTGACGCTCACCCAGACCGACGAACCGTCCTTGCGCAAATAGACGGTCTCGTGCGCGATCAACTCGTGTCCCTGGAGCACCCGCTCGAAGGCCGCCCAAGCCGTGGGCCGCTGTTCCGGGTGGACGAAGTCCATGCACACCCGGCCGACCACCTCGTCCGGTTCGTAGCCGAGGATGCGCCCGCAAGCGGTGCGGTTGATGAAGCGCGTCTGGCCCGCCGCATCGACCGACCAGATCAGGTCGTGCGAGGTCTCGATGAGGTCGCGGTACTGCTTGTCGCGCAGCGACAGCGCCTGCTCGGCTTCGCGGCGCTCGGTGATATTGCGGGCCACCACCACGGTTTGCTCGTCGGCGGTCGCGACCACGCGCGCCTCGAAGCAGCGCAGGCGACTCGGGTGCGACGGCCAGTCGTATTCAAAGGTCTGCACCGACTGCGTCTGCCGCGCGGCACGGATGGCGGCAGCCAACTCCAGGCCGACGGCGGCGGGCAGCACGTCGCGGTAGTGGTGGCCGACCAGCGGTTCGGCCTCGGCCCCCGGCTCGCCCTTGTAGTCCAGGATGGAGCCGGCCGCATCCAGCCGGAAAATCTGGTCGGGGATGGCGGCGAGCAGGCTGCGCAACCGTTCTTCGCTAGCACGCAGGGCTTCCTCGGCTTGCTTCCGCTGCGTCAGGTCTTCCGCCAGGCCGACGAAGCGGTACACCGCGCCGTTTTCCGCGCGGATCGGGAAGCCGCGGTCGAGCACCCAGCGCACCGACCCGTCCGGACGACGGATGCGGTATTCCAGGGTGAAAGGAGCGGGCGGCTCCGGGCGGTAGCCGGCCCGGACGCGCGGCAGGTCTTCGGGATGGATGGCGTCAAACCAGGACCGCGGATCGTCCAGGAGTTGCTCGCGCGTGCGGCCCCAGATGGCCTCGTAGGCGGGGCTGGCGTAGACGACGCGGGGCGGATCGACGTCGGTGACCCAGAAGGCGTCGCGGATGTTCTCGGCCAGCTGGCGGAAGCGTTCCTCGCTGGCGCGCAGCTCGGCTTCGGCCAAGCGGCGGCGGGTGATGTCGAGATGAGCCACGACCGCGCCGGCGCGCTGGCCGGCATGCAGCGGCGAGGCCACCATCCAGAACCAGCGGGCTTCCGCGGGACCGCCGCCGAGGTACTCCAGGGAACAGCCGTCCAGCCCGCAATCCAGGACGGCACGGATGCCGCGCGCGACCTCGAGCGCCGTCCCGGTCGCGGCGTCCCGGCCGCAGGCCGCCAGGTAATCCTGACCCGGCCCCAGTCCCGCGCCGAGAAAGCCGCTGCTGGGATCGGCCCGCTGCCAGGCTTCGTTCACCGCCACGATATCGCCGTGGCGGTCCAGCAGGGCAATGTGCGCTGGCAGGGCGTTGAGGATGGCCCCCTGGGTCTGGGCGGCGCGCCGCTGCTCGGCCTCGCGGGCGCGCAGCAGCACTTCGGCTTCCTTCTGCGCACGGATGTAGCGCAGGATGGTCGAGAAGGATTCGACCGCGCCGCCGGGCGCGCGAGGGACA
>JAEUIF010001044.1 GCA_016795185.1 Planctomycetia bacterium
ACGGCCAAGGACCTGATTCGCAACCACTTCAAGCTGGCATGTGAACTTCTGATCGACAAGATGCCCAAGCTCGTCGAGCACCTGAAGCGCACGGTGCCCCCCAAGCCCAAGCAACACTGGGCCTATCGTCCCGACCGCCACATCCCCTGGCAGCTCGACTAAGTTTCCAATTCGGAAACCCCGATTCCGCACGTGGAACCCCGCTTTCCAACTCCTGGGGGTGAAGGCTGGAACTGCTTACTGGCGCACCCCGCTCCAGGCCGGCCTTTGGTTGCGGCGGGCGACCGATGTCCCGCTCCAGGAGGGATTTAGCATGGGGAACATCGGGGGCAACTTGAGGCCGAGCCGAGGGCCACCACCGGCATCATCGTCGCGGGCAGCGCGCCATTTGGGGCACCTGTCAACCTGACGCTTGGCTTGTCGTGTGATTGCTTTGCATTTGCAGGGGTGCGGGTGCCGGCTGCTCTCGTTGAGCGCCGGCACCCCTCCCCAGGAGATTAGAGCCATGAACGAATTGGTCGTACATGAAAAGATCGTCCAGCGTGAAACTGAGGCGAAGACCAAGCCGATGGTCGTCGCCCTCAACGAATTGGAGATGCTCCCGCAGGTCTACTGTCACCGCTGCGGCCCCGAGGGCCTGAAGGAAGAGGATGTCGCCGACCTATTCGACCCGCTCACCATGGAAGGTTTGCAGGTGCCGGTCGAGTTTCACGTCGATCCGGACGGCCGCAAGGTCCTCGTCAAGGGCTACCGGCGGGTGACGGCATGCCGACTCCTGGCACAACGCAACACGCCGCACTTCGCGCTCGACATGAAGATCCCGGCCATCGAGGTCTCCGAGGCCCCGGTGAAAGACCTGGTGGTCCGGTCGGTGGCAGACAATACCGCGCGCAAGAGCCTGGATGGCATCGCACGCATCCGGGCGGCGGTGGCCCTGCACCAGGCAGGTGTCGAGGAGCGCCGTGCCGCCGTGGCGCTGGGAGTCTCGCCGCAGTCCTTCGCTCGGGACTTACTGCTCGGTCAGCACGCCTGGATGTTCGACCATGTGCTCAACCAGCGTGTCGGCCCCACGGCCGCCGCGCAGCTCCTCAAGACCGCCGTCGATGCCAAGCGTGAAGGCCAGCTCCGCGACGATCTGGCCGGCTGGATCGCCGCCAAGGAACTGGAGATCCAGCGGAAGAGCAAGGACCGGAAAGACAAGGGCCTCAAGGACCTGACCGACGCCGAAAAGCAGGTGAAGAGCTACCTCACGGGCGCCCTGGTCAAGCACTGGGTCGAACTGATCGAGACCGGGCAGATGTTCGACGATCACGCCGACTGGGCGTTCCGCGCGGGCTTCGATCCCGAGACGAAAGAGCTGACCGTCGGCAACTTCAAGACCAACGTGGACAAAGAGGACCCGAAGAACCTGGTGCGCATGATTGCCCAGCTCAGCCAGGTCAACAAGCAGCTCTTGCCCATCGCGAAGAAACGTGCCGAGGAGTTGAAGGACACCATGTTCAGCGCCACGCCGCCAGCGCCGTATGACCTTGACATCCTGCGTCAGGAGGGTCTGGGTACGTTCGCCGACGAGCTGGAGAAGCAGCTGCGCTCGCCCAAGCAGCCCGCCACGAAGGGCGAAGTCGAACCCGCCTGGGAGGAGGCGAGCAACGACCCGCACTGACCGGTAGCCGTTTCGTTCCTCTGGGCGGGTGTCTGCGGGCACTCGCCCAGAGGAACATCCCTTTGTCTCGCCCTTCTGGAGCTTGAACCATGACCAACGATAGCGCTCTGCACGAACGTCTGAATCGCATCGAGTCGACCCTGGGCCTGTTGGTTCAGCAACGGACCGTCAAAGCCTGGTACACGACCGCCGAGATCGCTCAGCTCGTGGGCAAGGCTGAATTTACCGTCAGAGAATGGTGCAGGCAGCATCGCATCAACGCGCAGAAGCGTGCCTGTGGGCGAGGCCCGGTGCGCGAATGGATGATCGCGCACGAGGAACTCGTCCGCATTCAGAACTTCGGCTTGCTGCCCGTGCCCACCGTGTCATCCAGGATCTGACTGACGCTTTGCCGTCACGATGCGGCACCCACGTCCGGGTGCCGCATCGTTTCGCTCACGAACTATGACCACGGGAGGTACACCATGGACCTACTGACTCAATTCGCTCCGTCGCGACAGCGGTGGGTGAAGCCGTTGTCGGACAACCAGACACAGGATGACGAGCAGCACCTGGTTCAGCTCGAAGCCAAGCTGCAAGTAGTGCGTGACCGCGTCGGCGGCGTGGCCAAGGGCTACGACACCGGGCTCTACCTGCACGGCGAAGGCGGCGTCGGCAAGAGCTTCACCGTCCTGGGGGAACTACGCCGGCTCGCCAGCGACTTCGTGGTCTTCAACAGCCACATGACCGGCCGCGCCCTGTTCGACCAGCTCGCGAAGTTCCCCGACGCGGTCCATCTGCTCGAAGACATGGAGTCGGTCTTCCAGGACAAGGCAGCCCAGGGTGTGCTGCGCTCGGCCCTCTGGGGACAGCGGAAGGAAGGGACTATCGGGCCGCTGCCGCGCCGCGTCACCTGGACCACGCACACGATGGACGCAGAGTTCACCTTCTTCGGCGGCATCATCATCGTCGGCAACCGGCCCATTGACGACGTGCCCGAGCTGCGGGCCGTGAAGACACGCATCGCCTGCTTGCACCTCGAAGTCACTGCTCCGGAGATCCGGGCACGCATGCGCGCCATCGCCAACCAGGGCTACGATCATGCCGGCCTTCGACTGGAGCCCGCCGCGTGCCGGGAAGTGTGCGACTACGTGATCGAGCAGTCCTCGTCGCTGCGTCGGCCGCTGGACGTGCGCTTGCTCATCAACTCCTTCAACGACCGCGTACAGTGGGAAGCCGGCGACGCCGCCTGTCACTGGCAGGACCTGGTTACTGCTCGACTACACGAGCGACCGATGGCGTCTGCGGATCGCATGGATCGTGAAAGCCGAGAAGAGCGAAAGCAACGTGAGCGCGCTATCGTCGCCGAGATTCTGGCGCGCACGCAGGACCGGCAGGAACAGCTGCGCCTGTGGTCTGAACAGACCGGCAAGAGCCAGGCTGCATGGTATCGACGGCGGACCGAGATCGACAGCAGATGATGTACCCCCGAAAAAGTGAGAAATGAGAAAGTGAGAACGCCCAGTGCAGCAGTCAGGCCGGTCCTCACCTCCTCGAAAAGTGAGAAAGTGAGAACCGGCCCGCGACGATCACGACTGCTGCCCGTTCGTGCCGTTGCCGAAGACGAGCTGGATGGCGAGTTGCTGCTGGTCGGGGAAGCAGTGCCGGTAGCGACGCCGCATCTCCTCGGTCTGGTGCCCCAACCAGGCGTCGATCAACCGCTGGTCGATGCCCTTGGCGGCACAGTTCGACGCGAACGAGTGGCGGAAGACGTGCCAGCCGCGCAGCCGGTCCCACTTGCTGTCAGCCACGGTCCGCTTGAAGTGGTCGTTCGCCTCGTTGCGGGTCAGGGCGCCGTGCTCGGTCCGCTTCGTCTTGCTGCGGACGACTTGCAGCTCGTGACAGAACAGGTACTGCCCGCCGGGATGCACCGTCAGCCAGTCTCGCAACACGCCGACCAGGAAGTCCGACAGTGGCACCCGGCGGCTGGTACGCCGGCCCTTGGCCCGCTTCTTCTCGTGGAGGAGGGCGGTCTTGGCTTCGAGGTCCAAGTCGCTCAGCTTGGCGCGGAGCATCTCGCTGCGGCGTGCCCCGGTGTAGGCGGCGAAGCAGAACATCGGGTACAGGAAGCCGTGGTGGGCGTGCTGCTTGACGTGGGTGAGTAGGTCGTTGATCTCGGTCAACGAAAGAAAGAGGCAGTCCCATAGCGCCCGCTGCTCGGCGTTCGACAGGCCGCCGTGGCTGATCTGCCGCTCGATCTCCTGCCAGGTCTGGAAGGGCGGCTTCTCGTCGGCCTTGGGGTAGGTCAGGCCACGGTTGGGGAAGCTGCCCTTGACCAAATTGGCATGGACGCCCCAGTTCCAGCAAGCTCGAAAACTGGCCATCTCTTTGCGCAGGGTCGTCGGGCTGATGGGACGCTGGTGGTGGCCCTTCTTCTTGGCGCGGCGGTCGATGTGGGCTTGCAGGTGGCTGAAGGCAAGCGTGTCTATCTGGAACTTCACGCCGAGGGTCTTGATGAAGTGGCCCAGGTGCAACCGCACCGTGGCCAGCGAGTTCTCCTCCATGGCACCGTTCGAGTGAGTGTGCAGGTAGCGGTCACGCAGTTCAGCCAGCGTCATCGGGGGAGGCGGTGCCGGGGGCGGCACCGGCATCTGCGGTCGTTCGGTCAGAGTGCCATCGGAAATCAGAAAGGTGATGAGGTCGGCGCCAGCGGGGAGCTTCAGCCGGCCTCGTTCGAGATCCGACAAGCTCTCCTCAACCCGCAGTTTGGTAGCTGTCGCCTTGGTTTCGTCCCCCGTCTTCAAGCTGCGGCTGAAGTGCCGCCCGCCATGCCAGAAGTTGATTCGATAGGTGTTGCCGCGCAGTTCGAGCCAGGCCATGATCGCGTCCTCCTGCTGCACATTCTTGAGTGTCGGTCCAGCGACGCGAATGCCGGACAAAGGCCATGCCGCACCCAAAATGCACCCAAAAGCAGGTGAAACACGGAGGCGCAAGAGAAAGGGACTCACGGCTCAACGCCATAAGTCCCTATGCTGCAAAGTGCCGGAGACAGGACTTGAACCTGCACGATCAGTAAAGATCACCAGGCCCTCAACCTGGCGCGTCTGCCAATTCCGCCACTCCGGCGCGTTGGACTTCTCTAGCTTACGGACATTCCCGCCGGCGATCAAGGCGCGAACAACGATCCTGCTCCAGGGTCATTGTTCGCCTTGCTGGGTCGCTTGCCATTGCCGGAATCGGTAGGCTTCCTGGCCGGGAAAGTAGACGCTCGGTGGGATGGCGCGGACGTAGGCGCGGAATTGCTGCATGAACTCGGCGGGTTGTTGTGCGAAGAGTTCGCCCAGCGCGGGATCGGCGCGCGTGAGTCGCTCGAAACGCAATTTCTTGACGAGCAGCCCCGAGAGATGCAGGCCGTCCGAGTCGATGGCTTCCAGCCAGCAGCGTTCCTCGGCGGAGAGGCCAGTGGCCTGGGGCAACGCGGCGCGGAGGTGCGCGGCGGGGTCGTCGCTGAGCAGCGCCTCGATCAGTATTTGCTGCACCGCTTGCAGCACCGTTCAGCCCTCCCAGAAGATGCGGCGGGCGCGGCGGACCTCGTCGCGCAGCAGGGGCATCTCATCGGGTTGAATCGAACCGTCCAGGCGTTCCACCACCACGCCGCGCAGGTTCGGGCAGCGCGGGCGGATGCTCGCGAACGCTTGCCAGACCGGTTCGGGCACCGGGCCGTCGTGCGAATCCAGACGCATGACTCTCCCGCTCGGCAACCAGCCCGGTTCGCTCTCGCTGCCGCCCGACAAATGGACTTCGATCACGCGCGACAGGTCCAGCCCGGCCAGGTATTCGTCCAGCGGCACGCCGAAGTTCACGCACTGGGTATAGCAGTTGTGCAGGTCGAGCAGCAGCCAGAGGTCGCCCGCCTGGCAGATGCGGTTCCAGAAGCCGGCCTCGGTGCGGATGTCGGTGAAGGCGAAATAGCTCACCTGATTCTCAAAGCCCACCAGCGGAATGATCGGTTGCAAGCGCTGGAGCCGGCGGGCCACGGTCCGCACGCTTTCCTCGGTGGGCGGCAACGGCAACGGCAGGTCCGCGACCAGGCCGCTGGCTTCCATCCAGCCGAGATGCTCGGTGTACCAGAGGAACTCGAAGTGTTGCTGGTCGCGGCGGAGTTGGTCCAGCCAGTGGGCCAGGCGGGCCTCGTCGGCGGTGGCGTCGCTGGTGCCCGGCGACAGCCCCAGGCCGTGGCAGACGAACGGCTTGCCCGAGCGCTGCCGGATGCCCTGCATCAAGTCCCACCAGGGGCTGCCGGACAGGCTGCCGTCCTGGTGGATTTGCCAGAGCGTTTCCGGCACGACTTCAAAGAAGTCGGCTTCTTCCTCGATGATGGGCCGGCACAGGGTCAGGTACTCGGTCTCCGGGTGGAGGGAGAAGCCGACGCCGACCGGCTTCATTGCTTGGTCTCCGCGAGGAAGCGCAGGAACTGCCGGGCGGGCGGAGGGGTGGAACTCAGGCCGCACTTGGCGAAGATGTTGTCGACACAGCCGCCGCTGCGCTTGTTCCAGGCCACGCCGAACGGCAGGCGAGCGCTGGCCTGGTCGGATGGGGCAGCCTTGTAGACGAGCACGAACAGCTGATCCAGCCGGCGGGCCAGGTCGAGCGGCGGGCGCTGGCGGTGTGCAGTCGCCAGCAACGCGGTGGCGCGCGGGGCCAGGGCTTCGAGCTTTTCCGTCGCGGCTTGACGCACCGCGAAGTTATCGGCTTCCAGGTCTTTCAGCGCCCGGTCGAACTCGGCAGCCTGGGCGGCGCCCAACGCTTCCCGTTGGGCGCGAACCGTGGCGGCCAGTCGTTCACCGTTCTTGCCGTGGAGCAACTCGCCCGCTCGCGCGGTGAATTCCTTGCCGAACAGCTCGGCCTGGGCAGGCAGCGAGGTCACTGTCTTGCCTTCCAGGTCGAGCAGCACGAGGGCAGCGTCCACAGGCGCGTCCGGAAACGCTTGGCGCACCTCGTCGGCCGGCAGGCAGACGAAGACCGCCTGGCAGAACAGCATTTGCGCCGAAAAGTCGCCCTGGCCCAGCAATACGATTTGGCCGTCGCTGTTGCGCGTCGGCCAGAGGGCGCAGCTGGCATCGTGGCCGCCGAGCAGTTGCGACAGCTGGTTGGCCAGCATCTCGGAGTCTTCCGGTTTCGGCGGGATGACCACGACCATGCCGGGCTTGGTTTCCTGCTTCATGCGCTGCCGGGCCAGCGCCAGCAGGTCGGGCTTGGCCGCAGGCTCGGCCGCCTGGCCGATGGCGTCCAGGAAGGGAAAGCCGATGATGGTCGCGGCGGCCTGTTGCAGAAAGTCACGGCGAGCGAGCAAGGTCATCACGGTATCCTTGGTGAAATGAAGTTCTGTTCCGCAGCCCATTCGTCGTTCCGCCTTCAGGCGGGTTTCGGCGAGCGCCGCCTGAAGGCGGAACTACAAACGGGTCGCCGAATGATTGCTGGAACCGATTACTGCTACTTGTCCTGAATCAGAAAGCGCAAGAACAGCCGGGTCGGCGCGGCGACCGAGCCGCGTCCGCACGTCGGGCAGGTGTCCACGCGCATGCCCTGCCATTGCGCGCCGAAGGGCAGGCGCGCGCTGGGCTTCTCCTCCGAAGCTTCTCCGTAAATCTGCTCGAAGAACGTCTCCAGGCGGCGGCGCGTTTCGAGCGGCGGTTGCTTGCGCAGTTCGGCGGCCAGCAAGGCCGTGGCGCGGGGGGCCAGTTCGCCGAGCACGACCGATGCCTGCTGGCGAATGAAGAACTGCTCGCTATCGAGCGACCGCAGGGCCGTGTCGGCGCGTTGGGCCGCTTCCTTGCCCAGCGCGGCGCGCTGGGCCTGGGCCGTGGCGGCCAACCGTTCACCCTGCTTGCCGTGGAGCAGGCTGGTTAGCTGGCTCACGAAGTCGGCCGAGAACAGGTTCTCGCTGGCCTTCACTTCGTCCACGATCTTGCCCGCATCGTCGAACAGGAACGCCGCGCTGTCGGCCCGAAGTCGCGGAAATGCCTTGCGGGCGGCCTCGGCCGGCAGGCAGACAAAGACGGCCTGGCAAAATAACTGATGCGCGTCAAGGTTGCCAGCGCCCGCCGTCGACGGTTGCTGGAAGGGCCTGGGTTCGCCGACCGCGCAGGCGGGGTTCTTGCCGCCCAGCAGCGCGGCCAGGTCGTTGCCCAGCTTGCCGGCGGCTTTCGCGTCGGCGGGCACCACGATGACCACGCCCGGCTTGTGTTCCTGCTTCATCCGCTCGCGGGCCGCCTTGAGCAACTCTTCCGGCGCGACGGGCAGCGGCGCCTGTCCCTTGGTGGGTAAGTCCGCCGCATTGGTCGGCAGCGGTTTCTTCGCGGCGTCCGCCGCGTCGGCAATACAAGCCGCGAAGGGAAAGCCGAGAATGGCCGAGGTCGTGTGCTGGAGAAACTCCCGACGAGCGAACGCTTGCATGGCTCGGACTCCGTCAAGTACGGCAGGGCTTACCATCAAGACGAGGCACCGGGGCTGAAGGATTGGTCGAAAACCGCGCGAACCGGGCGGAGCATCCCGGCACATCATTGACATTCGCCCCGCCGCAACCAACAATTCCGGATGGTTCCCGTTGCGCCAACTCATTCCCCACACGCTGCACTCAGGTGCAGGAGAATACGCCATGCGATATCCCATCGTTGTTTTGGTCGGGCTCGGGCTCGCGCTGGCCGGTTGCGGCAAGAAGGAACCGGAACCGGGCGGCTGGGTGGGCGCGGAGCAGACCAAGCGCAAGGTCCTCCAGCCCGAAACGAAGATCACCAAGGGCATCGGCGCGACCGACGACCAGATGAAGAAGGTGCTGCCGCCGCCGGTCAAGCTGCCGCCGCTGCGCGACCTGCAAGTGACGCTGCCCGCCGGCTGGTCCGCCAGCTGGCTCGACCTGACCAATGAATGGGCCTACGACAAGCGCGAGGAGAAGGTGACGTATCGCGTGAGCGTTACGCGCTCGGTGCAGGAACCGACGACGCTCGAAGCCTACCTGAAGCAGATGCGCGAGAAGCCGGACGAGAACACCTTCATCTGGCCGGCGATCGTCGAGAGCGGCGCACTGCCCGACGGCTTCTACGTCGTCGGCCGGCCGCGCCAGGTGACGGATATCACGAACAAGGACCTGGTGGATGTGGGCTTCGTGGTCGTCCGCCAGATCGGCGGCGACCGCATTCGTTTCCGCTCGCACCGCGTCGATGACGCGGCGCGGCAGGAGGCGCTGGAGTTCAGCAAGTCGGCGCGGTTCAACCAGTGAACCCTCGCTAAACCGCAAGCGCGTGCGCCTCCGCTTGCGGTTTAGCAAGGTTATCTGTCTGCTACTTCTGACAGCCGATCAGCAGCATCAGCCGCAGCTGGGCGCGGTCGTACTCGCGAATGGCGTTGAGGTGGCCGAGCTGGGCCATCGCCAGCGATTGCAGGCTGAGCAGCACCTCGCTGACCGAACTGCCGGGGATGTTCTTCTCGACGCGCTCCTTCGCCAGCTGACGGGCGCTGCGGGCGTGCTTGATCTGCTCCTTACCCAGTTGAATTTCCTCGACGCCGCTCAGGATCGACTCGCGCGACTCGCGCACCCCGGCCGTCAACTTGGTGCGCAGGTCGTGGTACGCCAGGTGGGCTTGCTGCCGCTGGGCGTCGGCCACGCGCTGGCGGTCGTGGCGGGTGGCCAGATCGGTCAGGTTCCAGCGAAACACCAGGGCCATGTCCCAGCGATTCTCATAATCCAGCACGCTGCCCGGCCCGGCGCCGAAAGCGCCTTCCGTCATGCGCAACTCGACGCTGGGCATGAAGCGCACCGGGCCTTTCGACCGTGCGATGGCGTCTTCCACCAGGTTGACCATCCCCTGCAATTCTTCGATGCCCGGCCCACCGGCCATTGCCCGGTCGATCAGCTCGCACACGGGCGGCGTGGCATCGACCAGATTTACCGGGATGATCTCTTCATCGACCGGCACCAGCAGCGAGCAGGAATCGAGCCCGAGCAGGTAGATGAGCTTCGCGCCGGCGGCTTCGCCCTGGGCGCGGAGTTTGCGGATGTTCTGCTGCCGGCCGGCGATCTCGGCACGCACGCGAGCAATTTCCACACGGGCGGCGGGTTCGGCCTCGGCGC
This sequence comes from Planctomycetia bacterium, assembly GCA_016795185.1. Classification (GTDB taxonomy): domain Bacteria; phylum Planctomycetota; class Planctomycetia; order Gemmatales; family Gemmataceae; genus JAGVLI01. Next base: position 9,774 of record JAEUIF010001044.1, read on the forward strand.
GCTTCTCCGCCTGGTTGGCGAGGTCTTCCAAATCTTTCAGCATGTCGCGGGCGATGGCCTCGCCGGTGCGCACGGTCAGCAGGTCGAGGTAGGTGTTGGCGGCGTCGAGCAGGTTTTCGTTGGTGAGCTTGCTCAACTCGCCTTTTTGTTGCAGCACTTTCCGCTGGGCGCTGATCCGCTGGAAGGCGATCTCCTTGGGATTCAGTCGGCCGTGGATGTCGAGGCCGTTCAGGTTCGCGCCCGTGCTGGAGCGAATCAGGGTGCCGTCTTCGAGCTGGATACCGCCCTCGTGGCGGTAGTAGCCGGTGCCGATGTAGATGTCGGGCAGCCAGCGCTGGGCCAGGTCGCAGGCCGCGTTGGCTTCGGCGACCCGGGCGCGGGCCAGGGCGAGCTGCGGGTTCTGGTCCTCGGCCAGCCGCAAGACGGTCTCCAGGCTGATCGGCACCTGGATGGACTTCGAGGCCTCCCTCCCCTCTTCTTCTCGCGAAGAAGAGGAGAGGGGTGGAGAGCCATGAGGCGTGCTTCCAGTTGGTTCCTCGGATTCCTCGCTGCCGCCGGCAGTGGCATCGGCGGCGCGGACGACTTCGCGGGCGACTTGCGGCGCGGAGGCGCGGGCTACCGCGGCTGGTGGCAACAGCATTTCGCGGGCCAGTTCGAGGTCCGCGCAGCCGCCCAGCAGCAACGGCAGGCCGAACTGGCCGAACTGACGGCAGCGCTTCACGAATGCTCGGCTGCGATGGTCCATGAGCAATCCTCCCGCCGCCCGACGGACGAGGCAAGTCAAGCGGTCTGCCCCATTCCATCGGTTGCCGGGGAGATGGACCTTGATCGGCAAGAGAACAAAATTCCGTAAACGGCAGTTGTGCCGGTAAGCGGGATTCACCCGGTAAGTTGGAGAAGTTCAGGTGTTTAGCCGCGAGCCGGAGGCGAGTGCTGGGGGCGAGCGCTCGCCTGCGGCTCGCGGCTAAACGAAAGACCATCAAACTCCAACCTTTTGGAGGGCCTCGCGGTTGAGTTCAATCCCCAGGCCCGGTTTCGTCGGAATCCGCAGATAACCTTCGGCGTCCGGGCGAAACGGGGCGGCGATCAGGTCGTCCATGTAGGGCGAGGGTGTCAGGAACTCGACGTAACGCGCCACCGGCAGCGCCGCCGAGAGTTGCAGGTCGGCCGCCAGGCCCACCGCCGTGTTCCAGCCGTGCGGGACGAGCAAAATGTTGTGCTCGTAGGCCATGCAGCCCACGCGCCAGGCTTCCGTCAGGCCGCCGCACTTGGTGCAGTCCGGCTGGATGATGTCCACGGCATGGCGCTGCAAGTAGGGCCAGAAGCTCTGCCGGCGCGTCAGGACTTCGCCGGTGGTGATGGGCAGCGGCGCGTGCCGGCGCAGCTCGACGAAGCCGTCGATGTCGTCCGGCGGCAACGCCTCCTCGAACCAGGTGACTTGATAGTTCGCCAGCATCTTCGCGGTCTGCAAGGCCCATTTGTAGCCGTGCGGCCAGAATTGCTCGCTGCCGCCGGCATCGACCATGATTTCCACGTCCGGCCCGACGGTGCGCCGCGCGGTCTCGATGAGCAGTTCATCGGTACGGGCGTCGCGCCGGCCGAATGGCCGCCAGCCGAGCTTGAGTGCCTTGAAACCGCGCGCCAGCGCCGCTTGCAGCTTGTCGCGCAGCGGGCCGGGTTCATCGAAGAGCAGGGAACCGTAGGGCTTGATGCGGTCGCGATAGCAGCCGCCCAGCAGCCGGGCCACGGGCTGGTTGCAGATTTTGCCCATCAAGTCCCACAGCGCGATATCGATACCGCTGATGGCATGCTCGACCGCCCCGCCGCGCCCCTGCCAGAAGAAGCTTTGGCGGAGTTTTTCGCTGACGCGCATCGGTTCGTCGGCGCGTTCGCCGAGCAGCAGCGGCTTGAGCAGCTGGAAGGCCGCCTGCGTCAGCGCCTTGCTGGTGAAGGTGCTGCCGACGCCGGTGAGGCCCTCGTCGGTGATGACCTCGACGATCACGTGCAGGTCGTCGTCCGGCTTCAGATCATCGACCCAGCCGCCCGCCACGGTGCCGCCCGCCAGTCCCGTCAAACGCACATCCACGATCTTCATCGCTCGCTCCTGCCGCGCCCTGGTCGTTGTGTTTCACATCCGGGCACCGTTATAATCGAGGCATGAACGCAATGCGACTGCTGACTGGCGGATTGTTGACAATTGCCCTATTTTGGGTCGCGGTGGGACCAGCCGCCGACGCTCCCGCCACCGGGACCATCAGCGGCGTGGTCCGCTTCACGGGCGTCGTGCCCAAGCCGGAGATCATCACCACGTCCGATGGCGGCCGGCTCGAACATTACGATCTGGTCGTGGACGGCAAGACGCAGGGGCTGCGTTCGGTCTTCGTGCAGCTCGAAGACGCCCCGGCCCAGGCGAAGGTCGAGAAGGCCGAGCCGGTGCTGATGGACCAGCGCGACATGATCTTCCTGCCGCGCGTGGTCGCCGTCCGCCACGGGCAAGCGGTGCGCTTCGACAACAACGACCTGTGCAACCATAGCGTGCAGGCTGTCTCCACGGTGGCGGCCAACCAGTTCAACCGCTTCGTGCTGCCGGCCCAGCCCATCGACCACGTCTTTGAACTGCAAAAGAAGCCTGTGGTGATTGGCTGCTCGCTGCATTCCTGGATGCGCGCCTGGGTCTACGTCGTGCCGCATCCGTGGTTCGCGATCACGGACCGCGACGGCAAGTTCACCATTCCCAAGGTGCCGACGGGCAAGTACACGCTGACGGCGCACCATCCCGATACCGGCTTACAAGACAGGCAGACCGTGCAAGTGGAGAGCGGCAAGACGGCTGAAGTGACCGTGGAATGGAAGAAGACCGGACGTTGAAGTAGGTCAGGCTTTCCAGCCTGACGGCAGTGTCTCCGATGTGCCGCACACCGAAGGCGCTGCCGTCAGGCTGGAAAGCCTGACCTACGCCGGCCGGCGCTGCCGTCAGGCTGGAAAGCCTGACCTACGCCGGCCTCGGCGCTTTCCCGGCTGGACGGCATGGACTAGAATAGAACAGGTAAGGAAGCGACCGGGATCGGAGACGGGACC
>JAEUIF010001076.1 GCA_016795185.1 Planctomycetia bacterium
CAGTCGGTCCACCTCGTCGCGCATACCCAATTTGCGCAGGTCGCGGAACGAGCTTTCGGCCAGGGCGGCGAAGGCGCGGGCTCCTTCGCGGCGGTCTAGCCGGTCGAGCAGCTGTTGCAGCGCGGCGAGCAGGTGCTGCACCTGGGCCGTCTGCTCGAAGTGGGCCGCGACGACGAGGGCCTTTTCCAGTAGGGGCATTTCCTCGGCGCTGTCGCCGAGCGTCTCCAGCTCTCGGCCGACGCGGTCGAGCAGGGCCAGGGCGAACGGTTCGCCGACGCGCGGGGCCTGGGCCAGCGCGGCGCGCAGCACGCGCGGCAGGGCGGCGCGGTGGCTGCCCGACGCGGCTAGCTCCAGTAGCTGCTGGATGCGCGCCGCCAGTTCGTTGCGGTCGCGGACTTCGCCGAGGCGGGCCAGCAGCGGATTGAGGTCGTCGAAATACTGTCGCTGGACGTCGCCCTGGAACGGGTCCACCTGTTCGCACGGCTCCAGGATGCGCGAACGCTGCCGGAGCCAGGCGATCTTGTAACGGTCGAGGTCGTTCAGGTCGCGCAGCTGTAAGAGCAGATGGTCGGGCAACGGCCCCTCGGCGGAGCGGCCTTCCAGCACCTGCTGGATGCGATGGCTATAGGCTTCGAGCAGGAAGCGGTGGACGGCGTCGCGCGAAGTCAGGACGGTGCGCGCCTGCTTGACCAGCTGGCAGCTATCGCGCTCCGCGCCGAGCCGCGCCAAACCCCAGGCCAGGATCAGGTCGGCATACGCCGCGGTGCAGTACGCCTCGCCAATCGGGCCGTAGGGCGGCTGCATGCCGAGCATGCGTTCGGTGGACAGCACGTAGCGCGCTTGCCGCGAACGATCGGGCGGCAGCTGGTCGTGCAGGCCGCGAATCCAGTGGCGGATCGGTTCGCGCTGCTTGAGCAGCCAGTCCATGATGGAATCGGTGCGCACCCCGCCGGACTGGCCGGCGACGCGCAGGAACGCGGGCAAGTCCTGGTCCAGACTCAGGCCCTTGCCGAGCAGGCGTTCGAGCAGCCGGTCGCGCGCCCGCGCCAGGCTGAGCACATCGCCGCCGGAAATGCGCGCCAGGCTGCTCCAGGCCAGCCAGGCGCCGCGCACCGGCAACAGCGCTTCCTGCTTCTCCAGGCACCGGCAAATCGGTTCGAGTTGCTGGAGCAACACTGGTGACGGCGGCCGTTGCTGGGCGGCCCAGTGGCTGAAGGCCGCCAGGGCGCGCACGTCCGTCAGGTCGGGGCGGGCATCGGCCAGCACGCGCGGTACATCGGTCGTCGGTTCCACCCAGCGCGCCGCGCGGGCTTCCGAGCGGAACCAGTTCCAGCCCCAGAGCGGTGAGGGGTCGCGTTCCAGCCAGAGGGCGTTGATCCAGCACAGGGCGGCGTCGGCCAATCGGCCTTCGCTCTGGTACAGGCTCGCCAGCTTGGGCCAGAGCGTGCGGCGTTCGAGCGCGTCCAGCGGCCCGGGCACGCTGACGAAGCGGTCTTCGAGGCTATGGTTGCTGCTCGCGACGTGCTGCTCCAATCGCGACGCGATGGACGGCTCCGCGCTCGGGGCTGGCGCGGGCAGCGGTCGCGGCGGTGGCGTGCGCTCGACGGGTTTTGCGGCTTCCGCTGGAGCGGGTGCGGCGACGGTACTGGGCGGCGCGCTCAACCACGCGGGGAAGCGCGACCACTGCGCTTTGAGCCAGTCGGCCAGCGGTGCGAGCCAGGGTGCCGTCGCCGCGCCGCCGTCGGGCAATTGAAAGTGCTCGCGCCAGTCGTCGGGCAAGTCCTCGTGGCGGACGGTGTAGTTCTCGAACTCGAAGCAGTTGCCCTGCTTCCAGGGCAGCAATTCCTGCGGCGCGCACTCGCTGATGTAATCGACCAGCTTGAGCAACGGCAGGAAGGCGGCTTCGTGGATGCTCTCGACGGAGAATGCGCCGTCGCCCGAGGGTCGCAGCCAGTTGATGCGGCCTGGTCGGGCTTCGAGCAGTTCGCGCACGGCGTCGCGGCGCAGCGCCGGCTTGAGACGCTGACCGACCGGCAGCAGCACGTTGGATAGCTTCAGGTAGGGCCGATAGCTTTCGGCGTCGAGCAGCAGCACCGGCGGTTCCTGGCGGCCAGGGCGGACGCGCAACAGGATGACGGCTTGCCCCTGATACTCGACGAGGGCGACCGCCAGCCGGGCCAAACGTCCATCGTCGGAGTGCTGGAGCAATTCGGCGAGCTGTCGGAAGGGCTGCTCGCGCAGCACCCAGAATTCCGCGCCGTCGGTCGGCCCGCCGGCACCCATGCGCAAGGGCAACAGCCAGCGACGAACCGGCAGCACCTCGGGGGCCGTCGCCGTTACCGGGGGCAGCGCGGCCTCGGTGAGCCCGGTCTGTTCAACGCCGTCCTCGACCAGCGACCAGCTGCGCGGCCGGCGAATGAGGAGCAGCTTGCCGGGCGGCGGGGTGTGCTGCAAGAGCGGATGGCGCCAGCCGGCCTCGACCCAGATGCGCGGCCCTTGTTCGACATAGGCCACCAGACTGCGCGGTTCGTTGCCGGCTTCCAGCGCGCGCAGCAACGAAAAATACGGCGGGCCGACGACGCGCACCAGCAAGCGGCCGTCTTCGGTTTCGCGCCAGGTGCAGGCGGTGTGGCGGCCGTTGCGGTGGAGACGCCTGACTTCCTTCAGCAGCCTGGGCCAGAGGCGATAGTCGGTCAGCTCGAACAGGACCGGCGTATCGTCGGCGACGGTGCATTCGGCTTGCGGCTGAAGGTCGAGCAATTGATACCAGCTGCCGACGCGCTCATGCAGCGCGACATCACCCGTGGCATCGAGTTGCACGCCGAGGAGCCGCAAGCTCACGCGCACCGAGTCGGGCAGCACCAGGGCGGGTTCGAGCCAGAGCTGGGCGTGCGCATCGTAGCCCGCCAGCGCCGGCGCCTGGCAGACGGCAGCCGGCACCACTTGCTGGCTCAGGGCCAGCCGCA